>CALKNI010000001.1 GCA_938091115.1 uncultured Pirellulaceae bacterium
TAGTCCTTTTGATCTCGGTTGCCATTTTTGGACTCTTCGCTACCCAAAGTGCACGTTCAGAGGAACGAACACAGGATGAATACATCAAAGTCGAAGTCCGAGGAAAGCTGGATAATGAAATAATGGCGATTGGAGGGGAAACCACCGGTGTCATCATCACCGCAAACGGCGTCACATGGGAACTCGACTTTTCCAATGCGTTCGATCTACAAAAGAAATCAAAGCCAATGAACGGCAAGATGGTCGTCGTAAAGGGAAATCTTTCGGTAAAACGGGGCGTTGAGATTCCGAAACGATGGATCGTGAAAGTAGACTCGATTGAAGCAGGCAACGTCCAGCCGGTCCTCGCAATACTAGATACCAAGCGTGACGGCGTAAGAAAACTGGAAGTAAGCCAAACATTTGGAGGTTTTCGCGAGACCCAAATTTTTTACACTTTCCCCACGACAAATGTAATTCTCAAAATAAGTATCGACAACAAAAACAAGGACTTTGCAGTCACAGGAAAAGTCTTTGTTTTTCCCAAAACAACTACCGTGGAAGGGCTCGGCAAGTGGCTAAACAATCAACATTCCGATGGGCTCTATCCGAATATTCCGCAACCAATTTCAACGTTGGTTTTACCCACCAAGTTATGCAACTCAAGCAACCCGAAATTCACCGATAGAACTAAAACTCAATTAGGCAATTTTGACAACTACTCAATTGAATTTAAGGTTAACGACATTGAGCGAGTCGGGAATTTTCAGATTAAAGGTTTTTCGGGAAAAGCGATGGTTCATTTGAAAATCAAATAACCTCTTTCCAAACGGAATCAGATGATCATATTTCAATACCCACAACCCAGTTAGTACTGAACACCTTCACAGCTAAACCCAAAGGCTATGAGGTGGATCAACAATCAAAAATCCATTTTAATTACAGCAAACTGAATCAGGATTACAATTCAAAAGCCCGCAAGCGTTTACTTTTGAAGTTGTTTCATTAGTAACTTTGATCGCCTTTTAATTTCTGCTTCCGGCATACCCATTAGATACCCGACGCGTCGTACTACCTGGGAGTCCACGGTTTTGATCGAATCAAAATCAACGTCAACCTTGTAATCAAAGGGGCCGTCTCTAAAGAACACTAGTGACTGAAGGGCGATTAGATTGACGACCGCTGAGTCCGACTCCTTTAAAATTGTCTTTATCACCATCACTGGGTTGGCATCATTGGTGAGCCCCAAAAACTCACACGCCCTTAATCTAACAAGAAGATTTTCCTCCTGATCAATCAACTGCTTAGCGAGCGGAATAAGTTCAACCACCTGATCTCCCAAAATGGAGCAAACCGAATATCCCCAATACCGCTCGACCGCGTCATTTGATTGAAGCGCTTTTCGCAACTTCGGGATTGCTATCTCCGCCGGCAACAGAGCTAAGTTCGCGATATCTACGTAGTTTGAAATCAACTCCTTTCGCGCTTGGCCGTAGGCAATTGGATCGTCCATTGCCTCTTCCACGAGAATACTTTCAGGGATAAAACTCAAGTCAGGCATCGCCTTAACTTGTTCGTTGAGTTCCCCACGCATCGCGATTAGCCGTTCTCTATAGTCAGGATTCGTGGATAGATCATTAATTTCGTGGGGGTCGTCGGTCAGCAAAAATAGCTGTTCAGCGGGTTTGGGGAGAAAAAATGCCGATTGAGTGGGATTGAGTTTTCCTTCTTTATATAACTCTCGCCATTGCTTCCAGGCAAGATTGATATACCGGTAATTATTCTGAAGTCCATCGGGATAAATCGCCTGATAATTCCGAATATATTTCCAATCACCAACCCGAATCGATCGACAAAAATCATATTTTTCGTCCATGCGATCGGCATATCCAAAGGTTTTGTTTTGGACTTCCACTTGTTCGCGACTGATTCCCTGCCCCATGAACGGCGTACCATCGACATAGGCCGGCACCTTCACTCCAGCCAGACGCAGTACCGTGGGACCAAAATCGACAAAGTCAACAAAACCATCGGTTCGATCACCGCGTTGAAACGGAGAACTCGATTTAAATTTTTCGGGAATTCGAACCACTAACGGTACATGGAGACCACTTTCGTTAATGTATCCTTTGCCGCGCGGAAGTACTCCACCGTGATCACCAAAGTAAAAAATGAAGGTGTTCTCAAGTTCACCATCAGTTCTTAATTGTTCCACCAACTTACCAACTCGGTTATCTATGGACTTGATGCGGTCATGGTACCGCGCGTAGGTCAGGCGAAATAACGGCGTATCAGGATGATACGGAGCAAGTTCGACTGCCTTCGGATCGGTTTGAAGATCTGGTGAATCCACCCACGATTGCTTAAAATGCAAAGACGATTCATGCGAATCAGTAAAGGTTTGGACATGAAAAAATGGCTTGCCGTCCGGTCTGTTTCGCCAGTGAGCTTTATTGGAAGACGCGTCCCATGTTCCTTTGGTTTCAACTGCGTTGTAATCTTTTTTAGAATTATTGGTTGTGTAATAACCGGCGTCGCGAAGATAGGCAGGAAACATTTTCCAGTTATCCGGAGTCCTTGCCAATTCTATCCGACGATGAAATTGAGTGCCCAGACGTGGACCGTATACCATTGTAACCAACGTCGTTCTGGCAACGCTGCAAACAGGCGCGTTGGAAAATGCCCGGTCAAATGAGACTCCATCTTTCGCAAGCGCTGCAATATTGGGCGTTTCGGCACCCGCTGGATCAAACAACTTTAAATAGTGTTTGGAATTGTCTTCAGACATAATCCAGACAATATTTGGCTTCTCTTGTGCTACTGCAGAACCCGCCGCCACGGTCCAGCAACTCATGAATCCAAAAAGAATAATTACAAATAGGCGAATCTTCAGCATGATTGTCCAAATCTACAGAAAGGGTAGAGGCAAGAAAAAAACTCACGAAACTCGTCAAAACGAATATTAGAATCTGCTTAAACCCGTCCGTCAAAGTATCGGCGCAACAAAAAAGGACGACTCTAAGTCGTCCCTTGGAACTGTTTTTTGACAATCTTGTTTCGATTTATATTGCGAACTCAGTTGCTACTTCTTGCCGCCCTTTTTCTCAAGCGATTTATAATTTCCCGCAAACTTCTTCTTGAACTTCTCGACACGGCCAAGAGCATCGACGAACTGTTGCTTACCGGTATAAAACGGGTGCGACGCACTCGAAATGTCGACGAAATAGACAGGATATTCATTTCCGTCTTCCCACTTAATCGTCTCTTTAGTGGGGATCGTGGATTTGGTTAAAATCGCAAAATCTGCGGTTTTGTCTTTGAAAACTACAGGGCGATAATCTGGGTGGACGTCCGATTTCATGGCTCTACTCGGTTGACGTGAATAAACTGAAGTTGGATATATTATCGAAAAAGAAGCGGTCGTCAAACCGTAAAACTGCCTTGTTTCGGCCTTTTAGTTCAATTTTTCCCGACTATTTACCCGGGTTTCTGATTAAGATCGGCTTAAAAAGACAATTGAGTGATTTTGGCGTTCATCAAGCCAAACCACCCCACACCCTCCCGCAGGAAAAACCATGGATAGCCTCGCCGGAAATTTACTTATCGCAATCCCCGATCTCCACGACCAAACCTTTGCTCGCACCGTGGTTATGCTCGTTCAGCACGACGAGGAAGGAGCATCGGGGTTGGTGCTCAACCGACCCTCGGACGTTACCATCACTCAGGTCTGGGACGAAGTTTCGGCAATGCCATGCGACTGCCAAGATCTGGTCTACATGGGCGGCCCGGTTGAGGGACCACTAATCGCTCTCCATGAAGAATTTCATAGTGGCGAAACCTGCGTTTGTCCCAATTGTTACGTCTCGTTTGGCCGAGAATCCCTGAATCTGCTCGTCAACCAATCGGAAGCGAGGTTTCGGGTTTACAGTGGCTACTCGGGGTGGGGGCCAGGGCAGTTGGAACAAGAACTGGAGCAGGGCGGATGGTTTACTTACCCCGCCACCCCACAACATGTATTCGACTCACCTGATGGACTTTGGCGTGAACTCTGCGAGCAGATCGGCGAGGATGTCCTAGGAAGGCATGTCGGGAATGTCATCCCGACGAATTCAGCCTTAAACTAGTCACAAATCTGCAGGAGTTCCCTAGTCCCACTCGTAAGCAACTACCTCATTCAAATTTCGAATGATGATCGTCTTGCCTCTCACCGCCAAGTGGGCCCAACTGTCATCGCCAACTTTTCGTCGTTCGATCAACTCAAACTTCTCGGGATTCGCAGAAATTAACAGCAGTTCACCCTTCTGATCCAGTGCCAAAATTTTGTCACCTGATCCAATCAGGCTGGCATATTTACCGAAGGGCTTGCTTCGCCAGGTCTCTTCGCCAGACTTAAGATCGAAGCAAGCGAATCGCTGATTCCGTAAATGAACGAATGAATGGCCGTCGATGATTACGGGAGAGGACATATAACCCTCAACCGGTGCGCTCCACAGTTGCGCCGTCACGAAATTGTTGGTGGTGCCCGCGGACGCAACGTTGATTAACTGCGTGTTACCGCCGTAAGTACTTGTGAAAACGCTTCCGTTCCAGATCGTCGGTGTCAGGATGTTCATCCCACGAAACGTCTTCACGGCCTGCCCCCAAAGTTTTTTTCCGGTTTCCAAGTCCACGCCGCAAAGTTCCCCTCGCGTCTGAACAACTGCCTGCCGCTTACCACCCAAATCGGCGATAACAGGAGAAGAAAATGCACTTCCATTCATTCCTCCGCCGTCTTCAAGAGAGGACCATACAACTTTACCGGTCGCCTTTTCTAATTTCTTAAATCCGCCACCGGCTTGGACGTACAAGAATTCACCGTCGACCAAGGGTGAGCAGACGAAGCCAAAGTTTGGCGCCGCCGAACCAGTGTCGGCTGGAAAATCCAGCTTCCAAATAATTTTGCCGTTTGATGCATCTAGGCAGACTAAAACATCTCGAATGCCCGCAACGTACAATCTCCCATCATCGTAGGCTGGAGTCGCCCGAATCCAACTGCCGTTCGATGCAGCGAAGAACGGGACCCTCATTGAACCTTCCCATTCGGTTTTCCAAATGGGCTTTCCAGTTGCCAAATCAATTGCTGTCACGACCTCGAACTTCTTATCCTTGGTTTCCGTGACGAAAATCGAATCTCCTACGACCAGCGGACCGCTGTAGCTTGGCCCCAACGGCATCGCCCATTTCTTTTTGAGCGTGTCTTCGTCGATTGAGTCCGGCAGCGAACCCTTAGGAAGGACGCCGTCCCTGTTGGGACCGCGCCATTGAGCCCACTGGGCGCCATCGTCGGTCGCGGGGGTCTGAGCAACTACAAGAGGCGCACTATAAGCCGCCAACGCTAAAAAGCAAATTAGAAATCGAGTGATCATGGTCATTCCGTTAAAAGCAAGCAGTTTGTGAAACAGGTAAAATTGAAAAGAGTGGTTGGGAGTTAAACTCACCTATCAAATCTTGACAACATCAAATTAATTTTTGGTTGGTAATTTTTAACAAGGGACGCCATCTGTGAGAAATTATCACAACAGATTGCGTGGGTGATCCCCTTGCGAATGTCCGCCGTGATAGCAGTCCCACCAAAAACAACTGTGGTCTTCTCAGGCATTCTCGAAGCAAACTCATTTAAAGCAATGACAGCCCGCCCCGGCTCTCTCAAGTGTGAAATACTGACCCAGAGGAGATCCGGCAAATGCTCTCTTGCTGACTGCAGCAGAGAAGAGAGTGGCAAATCGTTTCCAAGTGAATAAGCACGCCAACCGAGAGAGGCCATTGTAACTTCAAGTGCCTGCGTTGGAATTTCGAAGTGATCTCCGGAAATGGCGCCGCCGATCGCAAGCCTGGCAGATGGCTTCGGCGGCGGCAGTAATTCTCCGAGTTGCCGTATCGCCTCGAGACAGACTGCACACGCCTGTCGCTCGTGGTGGATTTCAAGCAGTCCATCAGCTCGACCTTTACCAATCCGCTGAAAAGCGGGACGCACTACCTGATCGAATATATCGGCAACTTCAAAACCCTCCAGAAACAGCAAGACCATTAATTTGCGGCAAGCGACTGGCGAGTTCTCAAACAATGCCGTGTGAAACTGGGTAACTGCATCCTGGGGTCCCGAAACGACAATGTCATCCATATCGGGAAGACCGATGGTCTGCGGTTTTACAAGCTTGAGCTTCTTCCTTTTGACGAACGAAATCACCTCCGAGCGAGGAATCCTGCGGTGCCCACCGGCTGTCTTCATTGCGTAAAGGAAACCAGAGTCGCACCAGCGTTTCAAAGAAGATTCACTCACACCAATCGATGTGGCTACTTTTTTCGGGGAAAATGAATCATCGGGGCTCAAGTAGGACCGCTCTTTTTGAACGTTTAGGCTACGTGACGAATTCGGGATATTAACCATGGACAACAAATCTTTCGAAGAAAATCGATCAAATGTTAGGACATTGGTTAACCCGATAAAGCTCATCCGGTTGTAACACGACCGAATTGAACGTTTTGGAAAAATATGAATAATCAATCGAAAGTCAAAGAATTGTATCCAAATTTGGATTCCAACGGAGGTTTTGAGGTCTTTTTTGACGGGGATTGCCCGCTTTGTAAACGAGAGATCAATATGATTCGGAAAAAAGACAAACGGCAGCAATTAGTGCTAACTAACATCGCGGCAACGGAGTTCCACCCTCCCGAGGGATTTTCTCATGACCAACTGATGAGATCAATTCACGGAAAATTGCCAAACGGAGAGTACGTAGTCGGTGTCGAGGTCTTTCGCCAAATCTACCGAAGGCTTGGATTTCAGAGAACGGTTCTTTTCAGCCAAACCCCTGGAATCGGGACCTTGCTCAACGCGGGATACTTTGCATTTGCAAAGCTACGTTATTGGCATGCAATGCACCGCTTGAAAAAACGAGTTTCTTTGACCCAATAGAAACAGACTGTTACCTGCTTACCACGGATCATAACAACTCAGCCAATTCGATAGCCAGGACGAAATTACCACTAACAGGACCGGAATTGAAAAATGCGAGTGGCCATCATTGGAGGCGGAGTCTCCGGATTAGTAACAGGTTATCGACTTCACAAGAAACACACTGTCACTTTGTTCGAAGCCAACGGTTACATCGGAGGCCACACCAACACAATCGATGTTGAAAATGAGGAAGGCCACTTCGCTGTAGACACAGGTTTCATCGTTTTCAACGACCGCACCTACCCCAACTTCATCGCGCTGATGGATGAACTTAAAGTGGCGTCCCAGCCGACCCGAATGAGTTTTAGCGTTTCCTGCGAGAAAACTGGGCTCGAGTATCGAGGTGCTGATTTCAGTGGACTGTTTGCTCAGCGAGGGAACTTAGTCAATCCACGATTTCTCAGACTGCTTCTAGATTTGGTCCGCTTCAACAAAGCTGGAGAGAAGCTTCTGGAGAGCGAACAAGAAAATGAGACGGTCGCTCAGTTTTTTGAGCGAAATAACTTTTCTTCCCAGTTCATCGAACAATATTTTTTGCCAATGGGTGCTGCGATCTGGTCCGCATCCTTTGATACCTTTAAGCAATTCCCCATTCGATTCATCGCCGAATTCTATAAAAACCACGGCTTGTTAGGCGTGACCAATCGCCCCCAGTGGCGGGTAATCACTGGCGGGTCACGCCAATATATTGAACCGCTAACACGGGATTGGTCGGATCACATTTACACAAAACAACCGATCATTGGCATTCAAAGAACAGACAACGGTGTAACCCTCTTTTCAAAAGACGGCAAAACCCATCCGTTTGACCATGTGGTGTTTGCCTGTCACAGTGATCAGGCCTTGAGGATTTTGGGGGAACAGGCCAGCGTTAACGAAAAGGATATCTTGAGCGCCTTTCCCTATCACCCCAATACTGCCTTACTTCACACTCAAGAGTCCGTCTTGCCGAAGAACAAGCGAGCCTGGGCCTGCTGGAACTACTTCAAACCAAAGCAGGCATCATCGGTGGCGAATGTTACCTACAATATGAATATTCTCCAGTCCATTCGTTCGCAGCGGACTTTTTGTGTGACACTTAACGATGACGGTAGAATTCGGGATGAGAACATCCTTGGCTCATATACTTATATGCACCCAACTTTTGAAATTCGCCGAAAACAAATGCAAGCTCGACATCAAGAATTAATCAACACCAACAACACATCGTTTTGCGGCGCCTACTGGGGTAATGGGTTTCATGAAGACGGCGTCAAAAGTGCGATCGCGGTGGCTGATCAACTCGAATCGATTGACGCCGGGGTGCGATGTTGAACAGTTGCATCTACGAAGGAATAATTCGACACCGTCGAAACACTCCACACGTCCACGAGTTCGATTTTAAGTCCTTCTTTTTGATGATGGATTTAGCGGAGATTGATTCAATTTTCCGCAGGCGTTGGCTTTGGTCTGCTGACCGAATTGCGTTGGGGCGATTCAAAGAATCTGAGCATTTGATACACCATCGCCAATATGGCAACCTCCGGCAACGGGCGATTCAAGTTCTAGAAAAAGCTGGAATTGCCGGCGAAACGATAGGCTCAATTCGATTATTGACGCAACTACGCTATTTTGGATTCTCAATGAATCCTGTCAGTTTCTTTTACTGCTACTCTCAATGTGGTAAAAAAGTTATGGCAGTAATCGCCGAAGTCAACAATACGCCATGGGGAGAACAACACGTTTACGTCATCCCTAACACTGCCACTGATCGAACCAACCATTCCCAGACGACCATCAGAAGTACAGATATCGATAAAGATTTTCACGTTTCACCGTTCATGTCACTAGATATGCGCTACCGCATGTCGTTTACTATTCCCAACCAAAAGCTGGGCGTCAAAATTGAAAACCATCTCGATCAACCATTGAACGATGTTAAAAAGATCCTTGACGTTTCGATGCTCATGATACGGAAACCACTTACCGTATGGAATCTAAATCGACTACTAATCAGATATCCGCTAATAACTGTCCAGATCTTTCTAAATATCTATTGGCAGGCGTTCCGTTTATTTTTAAAGAAGACCACGTTTTATTCTCATCCGCGAAAGCGAAATTCAGAATCCCCCCCCGACGATAGCGTCGAAGATCCCAAAGAACTCAACTTATCGGGCGAGTCATCTCGACCGTCTAAATCAAAATCTAAATCCGTTTTGGTAAGCCGATGAACCACTTCCCCAGCATAAAATCTAATTTACCAGCATCTAATATCCACGAGACCGAAACTTCCATCGGGATCGTGAACACTGAATTTCCGCTTGAATCTAACATCGCCTCAAAGGAAACATCTCAGACTCAGATCAAATCTGATTTTTTTCGAAACCAAATCTTCAAACGATTCCACGAAATCGTCGGAGGCAACCTGAAGGTGGTCGATCAACTTGGCTCAATGCAATCCATTGGGGCCGACGATCCAACCGATGACTTGTCAGCGACCGTAGTAGTTGGTGATCGAAAATTCTACAGGCGCGTGATGGTGGGCGGCACCATTGGATCAGCGGAATCCTATGCAAATTCAGAATGGGTCTCGAACGACCTTACATCACTGATCCGAATTATGATTCGAAACCTAAATCAGTTTTCCCGCATCGAAAAAACCTGGGGCTGGATCAAGAACAGCTTAAATTTCATTCAACACATGATGCGGCGGAACACGATCAACGGAAGTCAAAAAAACATCCACGAGCATTACGACCTCGGGAACGACTTTTACCAGTTGTTTCTAGATCCAACCATGAATTACTCTTCAGGCATTTTCGAGTCACCTGGAGCCGATGCAGACGACGCCGACAAGATGCATGAAGCATCGATTCGAAAGATGGATCAAGTCTGCCGGAAACTTCAGTTGAATTCTCTGGACCATGTTTTAGAAATTGGAACCGGCTGGGGCGGACTGGCAATCCATATGGCAAAGACTTCGGGTTGCCGTGTCACCACAACCACGATTTCCAAAGAACAGCATCGCTTCGCACTTGAGCGAGTTCGCAAAGAGGGACTGGAAGATCGAGTTACTGTCTTGCTACAGGACTACCGCGTCCTTACCGGCAAGTTCGACAAGATTGTCTCCATCGAGATGATCGAAGCGGTGGGTCATCAATTCTACGACGAATATTTTGCCCGCTGCTCGGATTTATTGCGGGACGACGGGGTGATGCTCCTCCAATCAATTACCATTGGAGAGCAAAATTACAAACACCACATCACTCACGTCGACTTTATCCGAAAATACATTTTCCCCGGCGGTTGCTTGCCGTCGGTAACGGCGTTGTCCATCGCAGTTGGACGCTCCACAGATATGCGGATGCTGTCTCAGGAAGACATTACCCCTCACTATGTTAAGACGCTGGCTTTCTGGCGACGCGAGTTCATGAACCGCATTGACGATGTGAGGGCGCTTGGCTACGACGAACCCTTTGTTCGGTTTTGGCACTTTTACCTGTGCTACTGCGAAGCAGCATTCGCCGAGCGACGAGTTCATAACATCCATGTTTTGTACTGTAAACCAAAGTGTAAAATTGACCCAGTACATGATTTTGCCCATCCGTCACGAGAAAATTGCTCCTCAGCGAACTCCGAGTGCTCCGTCGAGCCTCAACCTTTCATCAGCCGGTAAAGTGAAGCTTGGCCAATTTCTCAAGGTTCCACTGGCTCATAGAGTTTTCACCAATCAGAAAGCTCTGGAAACGGCGATCTTTAGCTCTCGTTTATTCACCATCAGCAATGCGTCTTCGACCTTGAGACCTTGAGACCTTGAGACCTTGAGACCTTGAGACCTTGAGACCTTGACAACCGGCAAGAAGAACCAAATCCGGCCAATTAATCTCAGAACAAATTTCTTCAGCCGTTAGTTCTTACCGAACTGCGATGCCAAGGCGTCAGCGATTTGTCGCGATGCAGTTCCGTCTCCATAAGGATTTTGGGAATCCGCCATTTCCGCATCCGAGCCACTGAGCAATCGTGTTAATTCTGTTTCGATTGTAGCTTGACAAGTTCCGCAAAGTTTTGCGTTCCCCGTTTCCACGCCTTCTGGCCGCTCGGTAGTGTCACGCACGACAAAAACAGGTTTACAAAATGACGGTGCTTCTTCCTGCCCGCCTTTGGGGTATCCAGAATATTTTGAGTCACTCATTCTCGGGTTAACAACAGGGCATCTAACAACGTATTTTCAGTCAAAAATACGTCATCTGCGGTAAACCTCTCGGAGAGCAGCGTCGATTCTGCATGTGTCGTGGGGGAAAAATGAAGGTCAGCCATTTGGCCAATTAAACGACGGTTGATCACCTCAGGAAAGGGTGAGAATTTATTTCCGGCCCGAAGCCCAGTTTCACCGTTTCCAATCCTGATCTGTTGACAGTGCGTTACTAACACGCCTCAGAATGCCGTGGTCGTATCACCCTGCACCAGAATGACACCGGCGCGATCTTTCACACACCTCGGTGAGTCCAGCGACCGCCATTGCACGCAACCCCAGGGTGAATCCGCTATGCTCCGAATAGGCAAACTGCTGGTCAAAGCCAAAAATCGTTAGGTTCTCTGTATGGGAAGATGGGCAACAGCCATTGAATCCCCCTACCTTTACCTGTTATCGTCATCCCTTCGGCAACCTAGCAACCCAACAAGATAACCGGTGATTTGATGGCATTGATTCGAAATCTCGACCATTTCCCTAGTAAAACTCACGTCAACTTCATGGCGTATTGTAGTGTTTCACCCCTAAACCGACCCGCAGCTGACCGTTCAATCAAATTCATTAACCGCCAAGCAGAAGTTGGACGAGGGATGCTGTTTGAATATGTTGGAGATGATCACGTCGGTTCTCGCTTTCATAAGAACTTTGGGCAACTTCTGAAAACATCCCCAGAAAATATTTCGATGACCACCAACACATCGGAAGCCATTTCAATGGTGGCCAATGGATATCCATTTGCGCCGGGCGACGAGGTGATTAGCTACATCAATGAGTACCCCGCCAATCATTACCCCTGGGTCTTGCAGGTTAAGAAACGGGGCGTGAAACTGGTCTTGTTATCGGACGTGGCAACGCCGCAAGAAGATAGACCGTACTGCGGTAAAATCCCCGAGTCGATGGCACAGGGTTGGTCATTTGACGAGTTGCAATCCCGAGTCACATCGCGAACCAAAGTGATCGCGCTCAGCCACGTCCAATTTACCAATGGCTTCGCAGCTGATCTCGAGCAGTTGGGGCAGTTTTGTAAATCGCATGAAATCGATTTAGTCATCGACGCCGCTCAAGGTCTCGGTTGCTTGCCAATTTACCCCGAACATTATGGAATTTCTTGCGTCGCCTCGGCGGGATGGAAATGGCTCTTGGGACCAACTGGCACTGGAGTGATGTACACAAGCCCCGAATTTCGTGAAAAAATTGAAATCACAATGACCGGTGCAGATCAGATGAAACAAGACACTGAGTATTTAGATCACACCTGGGATCCACACACCTGTGGCAGGAAATTTGAATATTCAACCGTTTCGTACGGTTTACTGGATGGACTTTCCAGTGGAATCGAAACCGTGTTCCTACCCAACACAATCGAGTCGATTCGTGATCATAACTTTGAAATGCAGGAATTAGCGCTTAGCCATTTGGATTATTCAAAATACCAACCAGTCGTTCACGCCCCCGCACACCGGTCGGGGATCCTGGCGTTGATACCTAAATTATCGACAGCTAAAGAGATTTCTAAAACCTTGGATCAACAGAACATTATCGTTACGCCCAGAGACGGCTACCTTCGATTCGCTCCTCACCTCTGCACCACTGAAGACGAGATCGCTCAAGCAGTCGACGCTCTTAATGCAATTGAATAAACTCGCGGTCAGACTCGCGCGAGCGAATCGATCCCATTCCTTTGCTCGAGGCAAACACTCCTTGGATACAACGCGATGCTGCATTTGGTTGGCCTAGACGACCAAGCAAAAAAAACGCCGCGGTTAGGCGGCGCAAACCAACAATTGGCTTAAAATCCAGTCTCAACGAGGCTTAACGTCGCGGTTAGGACGGCTAAAACCGATCGCATCGAGGGATTTAAAGACTTCTTCCAACGTCTTTTCACCAAAATTGGAAATACTCAAGAGTTCAGCGCGACTCGTATTAAGAAGGTCACGAACATTAAAAATGCCTTTTTCTTCAAGGCAGTTTGTTGTTCTGACCGTCAAACCAATCTCCGCTGTGCTGAGATCTAATTTTTCAATCAGCTTTTTTCTGTTCTCTTCGGTCTCACTGACCCTAATTCGTGTCTTTGCCATCGGGGTTCCCTCCCAAAAATGAATGTTTTTTTACCAATTACGGTTGCCGTCGATTCGCGATCGCAAATTCCAATCAACAGACCGCAGAAGCATTTATTTCGCGTCAGTTATAGCCGCGCCAGTTGCCTTCGGTTGCACAGAATATAACATATCAACCTCAGAGCAGAATCATGGCAAACATAAAATTCGTAAAACCAACAAAACTGCTAGCACCAGCCACACGAAGGATCACGCGGCATGCCACCTTTATCACCCGATAATATTTTATCACCTCTCAATTCGCAGCAGAGGTTGGCGGTGCAACAAATCGAAGGTCCGCTATTAATCCTTGCTGGACCTGGCAGTGGAAAGACCCGCGTAATCACTCATCGAATTGCGCACATGATTCATCAAGGAATCCCATCGCAAAGTATTGTCGCGCTCACATTTACGAATAAGGCGGCGGATGAGATGCGAAATCGACTCCAAAATTTATCGCCCGACAATCGTACCTGGACGGGAACCTTTCACCGTTTCTGCTCTCGTTTATTGCGCCAACACGCCGAGTTGGTGGGACTCCAACAGAATTTTACGATCTACGACTCCGGCGATTCCAAAAAGGTAATGAAACAGGCAATTGAAAATGCCAAAGTCGATCTGAAACACTACTCTGCCGATAAGCTCGCCAGCCAAGTAAGTAACGTCAAAAATAACGGAATCACGACCGAACATTTTAAGCCGCGCCCCGGCCATGCGCTCGACACCATCATTGGAAAAGTCTATCCCGAATATCAAAAGCTACTAAAAATCGCCAATGGCGTCGATTTTGACGACCTCCTTTTACATGCTGTCGACTTGCTCAAAATCGCTCCAGAATTAAGAGAAACGCTTGACCGTGGGTTTGCCTACATGATGGTCGATGAGTATCAAGATACTAATTTAACTCAGTACCAATTAATCAGGATGCTCAACCACTCTTTGAAAAACTTGGCGGTTACGGGCGACCCCGACCAGTCGATTTACGGCTGGCGAGGGGCAAACATCAATAATATTTTAGAGTTTGAAAAAGATTATCCAGGAGTTAACCTTGTTCGACTCGAGCAAAACTACCGAAGCACGCCAACCATTCTCCGGGTTGCTGATCAATTAATCGCAAACAACGTCAGACGCAAAAAGAAACAACTGCATACAGACAATCCTGAAGGGGCCCCTGTTCGCCTGGTAACATTTCCTTCACCGCGTGACGAGTCGCTGGACATCGCAGATACAATTCAATTAGGCATTGAATCTGGGAAACATCGCGCGAAAGACTACGCCGTCCTTTATCGCGCCAACTGGTTGTCTCGCTCTGTCGAACATGCACTCCGCTCAGCCGGATTGCCCTATCAGATCATCAATGGTCACGAGTTCTATCAGAGGAAAGAAATTAAAGATGTTCTTGGGTATTTGCATCTGCTCAATAATCCGAGAGACAATGTTGCCTTCGAACGAGTTGTGAATACGCCTCCGAGAAAAATTGGCAAAGTAACACTCGGCAGGCTTCGACGCTGGGCTCAAGATAATAACAGTTCGATGTTAGACGCCGCGCGTAATTGCGACCAAATAAATACCATTTCCAAAGCACCAACCTCAAAACTGACCCAATTCGTCGCCATGTTTGATCGACTTTCCTTTATGTCGACCGATCAAGTTGAACCCGTCATCCGCGCTATTCTTGATGAAACAGATTTCCGAAACTGGCTTACGCTCGATGGCAGCGAGGAAGGTTACGAGCGTGCCGGCAATGTAGACGAGCTCGTCGTCGCCTGCGAAGAGTTCGACCGGGACCGCCCGACTGAGGGTGGCCTCGAAGCCTACCTAGAACAGGCTGCGTTGGTCTCTGATACCGATATCTGGGAATCACAATCAGACCGCGTGACACTCATGACACTTCATGCAGCCAAGGGCCTTGAATTCCCCAATGTCTATATTGTTGGACTCGAAGATGGAATCTTACCGCACGAGCGTAGTTCAACTGACGACGACCAAATCGAAGAGGAACGGCGTTTGCTGTTTGTAGGTATCACGCGTGCCGAAAAACATCTTCAAATCAGTCGATGTGTTAATCGGTTTCGACGCGGAAGCTTTTGGCCGGCGATTGCAAGTCGATTTTTGATGGAGTTGCCCCGTGAGGAAATGCAAATTTTCGAACCAGCTGGTACCAACTATGATGAGGAGGGGGTTGCCGATTCCATTAGTCAAATCGATCCATGGATGCACGATGGTCTTCCATCGATTGATATCAATGAAGAGACGGATTTAAGTGGAATAGATACGAACGTCGCACCAGCACCACAGCCCCAACAAAACTCACCTCAAAATTCTCTTTCCGGTATTTCATTAAAAATTCAAACGGGAGCCCAGCTAGCTGAGAAACAGGCTGCGATGCCATCTCAAATCCGTCTGCATCCGGACCGTTTTGAAACAGGAATGAAAGTCCAACATGCCGAGTACGGCGTTGGTAATATCGTCCAGCTAACGGGCGAAGGCCAGAAGCGAACGGCTACGATTCATTTTGCCAGCCTCGGGAACAAACGCTTCCGCTTAGCATTTACTAACCTAAGCATTTTGGAGTGAAGTTAGCTTTTGATCTATCCCACTCCAACAATCATTAAAATTGTCCATCAACTTAATGACACCCCCGCCCGCGACCGCCATACTGTACCCTCGCTGAAGTGTAACTAAACGGCATCGATTAGCTCGCTAAAATTGTTCGCTCCGCTGCTTTTCAATTGAGTTAATCCACAGCATAGTTTTCAGAGTTTTGTCCATGAACGAAAATTCGGCACCGCCCGCAAACCCAACAATGGAAACTCCATTTCTTCAGGCCTTAACGCCGTTTGTGCTTCTCGGATTTCTGATTATTTATGGCCTCATTATCCGACCGCTCGCACTTGAACTCCCTCCATTGCCTTTAGAGTTAATCTTCATCCTGGCCGCATCCGGTTCAGTCATTCAGCTCTTGATGACGGAGCATCGCTGGGTAGACATCCAGAATTCAATTGTAAGAAAATTCCAATGCGCTATCCCAGCGTTCATGATCCTCTTTTGTATTGGGCTCATTATTGCCAGTTGGATAATCTGCGGCACCATTCCGATGTTGGTTTACTGGGGTCTTCAACTGATCGACCCTGATTATCTCTATTTAATTGCTTTTCTAGCGCCGGCAATTTTTTCTACACTTACAGGAACCAGCTGGGGCTCGGTAGGAACCATTGGCGTTGTCCTCATTGGAATTGCGTCTGCCCTAGATGCAAATCTAGGCATTACCGCGGGGGCTGTCATTGGCGGCGCGTACTTTGGCGACAAGCTGTCGCCGCTGTCAGACACAACCAACCTTGCTGCCCTTGCGGCGGAAGTCGATCTTCACACTCACATCCGATCTATGCTTTGGACCACTCTGCCCTCCGCAATCATTGCCTTCGCAATTTATTACGCGTTGGGATTATTCTATCCGCCCAAAATGCAAGACGGTGGCCTTGGCGAAGTCCAATCAATACTTGATCAATTGTCCTCCATCTTTAACTTCTCATGGTTAATACTAGCCCCTGCAATCGTCGTTCTGGCAGGTAGTATTTTAAGATTACCAACGGTTCCTGTTCTTATCGGTTCGGTAATCCTAGCCTCTTTAGTGGCGATCACCCTTCAGCCTTTCACCATGACGGAGGTAATTAACACACTTCATCAAGGATTTAATTTGGAACTGGTTTCACCCGGCGGGAATCACACTCCGGAAATAGCCAATTTGTTAGATCGAGGAGGTCTGTATGCCCTCAATGAGCCAATCATAATTGCCTTTATGGTTTTCATTTTCATCGGCGCCACGGACAAGATCGATGCAATGCCTACGGTCGTCAATCATTTAATGCGAGCCGTCAAGTCGCCACGAGGAACCGTCCTGGCAAGCCTCTTGGCAACAGGCGTTACTAACGCAATGACATCCAATCAATTTGCAACCAGCTTTATCGTTGGAGATGCCTTCAAGAGTAAATACGACCAGCAAAAAGTCCCACGGAAGGTTCTCTCTCGATCGCTCGAGGACACCGGGACAATGTTAGAATCTTTGGTTCCATGGCATACATCGGCCATTTACATGGTTGTCACACTCGGAATTCCCTTTAGCGAATACTGGCACTGGCAGTTTTTGTCATTGTGCAATATTTTGATGGCAACCATCCTCGCCGCGACTGGAATAGGCTGTTTTTATCCTCGCAAATCCAGCAACAATTAATACACTAGAGGTTGATTTTCAAGAGGCTTCATCGGCGTCGTCGATCTTAAATTGCTCGGCTCGCTCCACCACTTTTCCAGTTTCTTTGCAGGTGCGATTCTCAATTGGACCGTTCCAAAAATCATCCATGATCTTATGGAGATCTTCATCAATATGCTGAAGCCGAAATTCAGCCTGGTAAACAAGGTGTTCGTCATCGGGGCAATACCACCTCAGCTGATCTTGTGTGCCCTCAGGCCTGGGGAACTCCACAATCAAGCCTAGCGTTCCCTCTGGTCGTTGAGGACGGTGAGGAACGTCACGCGGCAGCAGAAACATTTCACCCTCGCGAATAACTACGTCGTGGGGAGGGGTACCATCGAGCGGTCGGACTCGAAGGGCAATATCACCTTTCAATTGGTAGAATAACTCCTCCGTAGGATTAACGTGATAGTCGTTGCGTGTATTGGGGCCCTTGCTGACAAATACAATCACGTCATCCGCTTCTTTAAAAAACTGCTTGTTCATTACAGGCTTTTTAAAAACGTGATCATTGTCCGTAATCCACTTCATCAGATTAAATGGCTTTTGCATGGGAAGGACTCTTTTTAAAAGGTGTTCAAAATTGCTTCTTTGATAAAAACACTCATGCCCAATTGATACCCGGCCAGGGGTGGGGTTTGAATTGTGGGGTAGCTTTCGATATGGGGGGTGGTCTGTTGTGTTGCTGCCAATCAGAAAATTATAAACAGGAAAATAACAAACATGACAATAAACAAGAGACCAATCAAAGCCATCGGAACCGCAAATAGCCAATAAAGGCACTTTTCCAAGGTATCGTGTTTTTTCTCGACCTTTTTTGGTTCTATCGAATCGTATGGGTTTTGAGGTTCTTTCATGATTTCGAAACGACCTCTATCTCCTACCACTAAGTAAAAACAAGAGATACCAAAATAGAAATATACAGACGCTAATTGCCACCACCGCCCAAAAACAACAGCCTAGCACAGTAAAGATTAAACCATCCAAATCATCTTTGGATTCTTCCGACGACTCGTAAGGGTTTCTTGGTTCTATCAAGTGAGGCCACCATCACACTTCTAGAAAGGAACAGCCATTACATTGGCATATTTCTTAAATAAATAATAG
>CALKNI010000002.1 GCA_938091115.1 uncultured Pirellulaceae bacterium
TTATTGAAATTCATGTCTTATTTACCAATATTATAGGAAGTAGGTGGAGTGAATCGAAGTCTAGGTCACTTGGTTTTTAAGGAGAATTTGCATTTGTTGATTGGAGATAATATCCAGAATTGGCTGATCAACCGTTAAATACATTAAGGATTGGCTGAAAGTTCGCTTTTACCGAGATTAGTGTGGTTGATTTAAAAGGTTTCCGATTAAATTTTATAAATAACAGGGAAACTCAATGGACAATGGGAACGTAATACGGAGTCAGTAGTCCAAAAACTTAGTCCAAAAAATACGGTCCGCCCGAATTTTATAGCTAAGATAGGGGGCGACCGTTAATTGCTTTACATCCATTTAGTTAGTACTACGGCTAAACAGCAATTTTATTTGAGTAGTGATTAAATCCGCGAACTAGAACAAGAACACAGGTTTTACGATGAAACGACGTGCACGAAACAAGCAGCCTAGACGCCGCAATCGACTCGACTTTCAGAGTCTTGAACCAAGACGGTTGCTCGCCGGCGATTTTATGGCCCCGCATCAGGTTGATGGGACGTTGCCTGCATCGACAAATCTCGTTGTTAACGGTGATTTTGAAGATATCGTCGAGGGCGATGATCGTTTTTTTGATGAGACAGAAGTTGCCAGCTGGGAAGCTTTCGATGCGGACACTGGTCAGCAAATCAACATCTTTGATTACAATGTAGACCGTTACCGCAACGTGCTAGATCTCGACTCGACCTCTGCGCAATTCGATCGCGTATTCCAGCGAGTGGATACCGAAGTGGGGGCGGAATACTTGGTGACTTTCGATTATCGAAGTCACCCAACGGTTGATGTTTCGGCTTCACCAAGAACCCATGATTTTGAAATTTGGTGGGATGGAAATCGTGTAGGCACTTATACGGGTGGCGACTCCTGGAACACAGGTGCCATCGTCGTGACTGCTGGTGATCTCGACACAACTGTGTTGCTGTTTTGTGAAATCCAAGAGGATGGATTTCCTGGCGGCGATGGTCGTGGCGCTTTGCTGGATAATATTCGCGTCGTTGCGGCAAATTCCGTAGGGGTCTCCAACGGCGGTTTTGAAACAACCGATTCTTCCGACAGCGTTTTTTATAAACCGGAACAAGTGGATAGCTGGGGTGCGGTCGCGGCGACTAATTCTGATCGCTGGTTGAAAATTTTTGAGGGTAACGCTGCAGAAGGAAATCAGTATCTGAATCTGGATACGACGGAGACCCATCGGGATATTGCCTATCAAGACTTGGTAACTGAAGCGGGGGCTTCTTACTACGTTACTTTTTCGATGAAGACAGATGGAGATCAGTCCGTTAATGCGGATGAATTGCGTGTGAGATGGAATGGTGCATGGGCGACGACTGTGTTTGGAACGAATGCCTGGGAGACCTACGCTGTTATGGTCACGGCAGATTCGGATACGACGCGATTGACGTTTTTGGAGCCGGGCGAATCGACCGGTGATGGGTCGGGACCACTGATTGATGACATCCGAGTATTCGTCATCGGAGATCAGACACTCTCTCTTGATTTTGATGAGTCGACCTCAGGCAACGATGGAGCTTTCACTTATTCGCCAGGCACAGGTTCGCGTTTGATTGCACCGGACGTAGTTATTAATCACGCAGAAGACGGTGATCTGACTTCAGCGGTGGTGACACTCAATGGTGCCGTTGATGGTAGCAGTGAACTGCTCGCGGTCTTGGATAGTTCAGTGCCAACCGATGGGCAGGGGCAACCTCTGATCGCAATCACTAACTACGATTCGGCAAGTAATCAACTTACGCTTTCAGGGGCAGCAAGCGCATTGGAGTATCAGCAAGTCATTAGATCTTTGCACTACTACAATGCGGCTGGTAACGTGACGGCGTCGGACCGTACTGTTACGGTAGCGATTTCTGATTCGAGCTTGCCTGCGGGGAGAGATACTGTCTCGGCTTCAGTTATTGTAAGTATTGAGACGGATCAATCCTTGATTGATGCTGCGATTATCAGCCAATATATTACTGACAATGGAATTGTGGCGACGCCAGCAGCCGAGGGGTTGTATGTGGTGATCGATGATCCAGGTGCTGGGCAGAGTCCGACCATCAATTCAACGGTGCGAGTAAGCTACGATGGTAAATTTATCGAGTTAAACTCACAGAATCAGCTGGTTGATGGAGATTCGTTTGATGTAAGTTCAGAAGAGGGAGCGACATTCCCGCTGGCCAATGTGATCCGTGGTTGGCAGTTAGGAATACCTTACTTCAAGACCGGTGGGATTGGGAAATTGCTGATTCCATCGAGTTTGGCCTATGGACCGAGTGGCAGTGGTGCTATTCCACCGAATTCAGTCTTGGTGTTTGACGTTCAATTACTGGAAATCGTCTCTTAAGAGATTGGCTGGCCGTCGAGAATCGTTCGTTCGCTAACGAAGGAGTCTTTCTTAAGTAAGACAAGCACGTTCCTGCTTCATTAAATGATGAAGCAGGTTTTTTTTGAGTCGTAAGCAGAGGCGTATTGCGGAAGATCGCCTTGTAGAAAATTTAGACTGAAATCGCGTTTAGACTTGGCTCGGTTGGGAGGGCCCCTACGGTTACCTCGTCCGATCAGTGAACAGCAGTTTTGAGGACTCTTGACCCATTGAACGGCGCCAGTGCCTTTGAGCCTCGGAGAGGCAGTTTTTTATTTGACATTGCAGTAATTCCGCAATTTCTTCGTCGGCTAAGTCTTTGTACTGCTCGAAACGAATTGGCTCGCCCATCACCAAGTGAATTCTGCCCGGAATCGGAATTTTTGAGTTGCGGGGGTACGATTGGAAGGCACCATCGAAGGCGAGCGGCATGAGTGTCGCTTTGGATCGTCTAGCGACGGCGCAAAAACCCAGCATCAAGGGTAATAATTCTCCGTTGGCGGTTCGGGTGCCTTCGGGGAAAATGACAACGGACTCTCCTTTTTTGAGTCGTCGAAGCGTCTCTTTCATTCCGCCGATTCCTGTCGCCTCACGGTCAATTGGGATGGTGTCGTTGAACCGAAGAAACCAAGCCAGAACGGGTGAACGAAATAAGCTTTTGCGGCCCAAATAATTGACAGCGTGAGGGCAGGCAATGCCAATGATCAAGGGGTCGAGGTAACTCTGATGGTTAGAGCAGATTAACATTCCTTGGTCATTCGGATAATGCCTAACCTTGTGCACTCGAATGCGATAAACAAGAAATAAAAAGAAGCGGAAAAACCAGCGAATAAATGTTTGCCCCAGATCAACAGCTAGTGGACGGCGTCGTTTTTTCTTCGTGGACATTGGAGCCGAGTTGGATCTTGATGCAGGGATTTGGGCAAACCGTTTAAAATTTGAGGCGACTTTACAACCGTGCTGGCTTGGCCAGAGCAGTCGACAGCAGCGGGTTTGATCTTAGACTATAATTCGACGCTTCGCAGGACATCTCTTGGATTTCTTCAGGATCCAGGTTTTTTAATCGATTGGGCATATAAATTGAAAATTGGATCGACTGTTATTGAGGATACTTTTGCCGAAGCATTCAGCATGCGGTATTGTCGAATTATTGTTACTGGAAGAAACCGAAGGTGGCTCGAAGCTGCGGTTCATTCGTTTTGCGGTTATGGGAGTTCGGTTATCGGTTGCGACGCGGAGGTAGGGGTGGAGCAATGGCTTGAGTCTTCTGATACTCCCGACGGTCGAGCGGGGGTCGGGATTTTGGTGTTTGGATTTTCTTCGAAAGCTGTACAAGCAGCTTTAGTTAATCGCACAGGGCAGTGCTTAATGACCTGTCCCACCACTGCTGTGTATGCGGATGGGTTAGAGGTGGATGGTGAGTCGGTTGAGCGTATGGCGCTGGGCAAGCACCTGCGATTTTTTGGTGACGGTTACCAAAAAAGTAAGTTAATTGTTGATCGTCGCTTTTGGCGAATCCCTGTTATGGATGGAGAATTTTTAGTCGAGGATTCAGTGACAATCCAAAAAGGAGTTGCCGGTGGGAATCTCTTGATTCTTACGAAGGATCAAGATGCCGGATTGGCTGCCGCTGAAAGAGCCGTAGACGCGATAGGCAAGTTGACTGGGGTCATTACGCCGTTTCCTGGTGGTGTGGTGCGAAGTGGAAGTAAAGTGGGATCGCGTTATCCATCGCTGAGAGCATCCACTGCAGATGCCTATTGTCCGACGTTGCGCGGAAGGGTTAAATCCAATTTACCGGAAAATGTAAATTGCGTTTATGAGATTGTGATCGATGGCATCTCGATTGAGGCCGTGTCCAATGCAACGCGGGCTGGCATTGAGGCTGCCGTAGGTGAGGGAGTGGTTTCGGTAAGCGCTGGGAACTACGGAGGGAAGTTGGGGAAACACCATTTTTATCTGCATGATATAATGGCGGGAAAATGCTCAGGGAACAGTGATCGCAGTTGATCTACTTTTTTTCCTTTTGAGGCTTCTTTGGTTAGCCAGCTTTATCGGTTGAATTCGCGGTAATCGAGCGCCGATGGTTTAGTTGTGGGTTTGTGTTATCTATTGATGTTTTTGTTTTTTAAAAAAATGACTTAAGGGGTAAGCCTGTCGACCGGCAATGGCAGTTGGCATTGCGCCGGTTTTTCCATCAAATTTGGGTCGAGATTTCAATCGGTGTGTTAGTCGTTGTTTCCGTGACGCTGACACTTGCTGAATTTTGGCTGGAGGCTCAATTGGCGTCCGGTTTAAACAGTGTGCCGACGATTTTTGGGAAGCTAACCCAGGCAACGATGGATTCGATGGTTCTCGTCAATGATCTCATCACAATGACATTTGTGATTGAGTTGACACTTCGTTTTTTAGCGGCGACTTCTAAGAAGCGGTTTTTCGCAGAGTTTTGGCTGGATATTCTTGCGACGCTTCCGTTGTTTCGTGTGTTTCGCGCCGCTCGAGCATTGCGGCTGCTGAGGCTTGGCAGGTTGTTTCGTTTATTTGGCGTGATGTCACGTCTTTCCGGACATTATCCCGCCATGTTGCGTCGTGGTGTTTTTGATTTCTTGTTGATCACTGGATTGCTGGTGTTGACCATTTTGTTCGGTACATTGGCTATCACTCATTTTGAAACGTCTGCTCAAAAGAAGTTAGCTCAGCCATCGGAGGAAGTGACGCCTGCAGTCGCTCCCTCGACAAACGCCGGTGAGGTTGGCAACGGAGAATGGGGACGGGAAAACCAATTTAATTTGAATCGCTCATTTTGGTTCAGCATCTATACGCTATTTGCAGGTGAGCCAATTCCTAATGCCCCGCGGACGCTCAGCGGAAAAATTGTGTCCGTGTTTTTGATGTTTATGGGGCTCACTATTTTTGCAATTTTTGCGGGAACGGTTTCCGCGTTTATGGTGGATCGAATGCGAATGGAGGGTAGGGTCGTGGATTGGGATGCATTACAAAACCACATAATTATTTGTGGTTGGACTCCAAAAACTCTTACCATTATTGAGGAGTATCGAGCGAGCCCAAAAACGCGACGAATTCCTATTGTGGTTATTACAGAGATGGAACGCGAACAGCTTGAAGAGACTTGCTCTAATTTTTCCAGCGTCTATTTTTTGCAGGAAGATTTTACCAAAGTGACGGCTTTGGAGCGGGCGGGAATTGCTCAGGCTAAAACGTGCCTTGTGTTAACAGACACCAGCGGTGGTCGCAGTGAACAGGATGCTGATGCACGAGCCATTCTCGCTGCTTTGACGGTTGAGAAGTTAAACGAATCCATTTACACCTGTGCAGAGATCGTCAATCGAAGTTACGCGACACATTTAGAGGATGGGAAGGTCAATGATTTTGTGGTCAGTGGCGAGTACGGGGCGCACATGCTTGCTCAGGCTGCGATGAACAGAGGCCTCGTGGGGATTCTTGGAGAGTTGATGACGTACCAGCATGGCAACGAGTTTTATCGTCTTCCAGTCCCGCAATCGTGGATTGGAGCCTCCTTTGATGAAAAGTTGACGGATGTAAAAAAGTCGGACGATATCATTTTGGTGGCGGTTCATTCCAAAGGCCGTCCACCCATCGTTAACCCGAAAAATTACCATTTTTGTGCGGAAGACGACGTTGTTCTAATCAGTGATGGAGTTCCAAAACTTTCGTGAAACGCGAAGTTGCCGGTGGAGCAAATGGGTTGCTTGGTCTAAAATGAGGGCTATCCTCCCTTTGCTTGGCTGATCCACGGGTATCCGTTTTCCGGGTCGTTCGGTTCTCGCTTTGGAATGGGACGGGTCGCTGACACTTACTTCACGGCAGAATCTTAATTCTGCAAATATTTAAACTGATTCTCGCTTTTGGGGATTACCAACAAGGCACCGAATGAATCCGCAAATTTTGACGCGAATTGCAATTGGATGCGCTTGCCTTTTTTCTGTGTGGCTGATGGGCGACGTTGAATTGCGCGGTGATATTTCTCTTCCTAAAATATTCTCCGATCACATGGTGCTGCAGCGTGATTCGCGGGTCAAGGTTTGGGGGACTGCAGATCCGAACCAAACACTAATTGTTAAGTTCGCCGGGAAAGAGCTGAAGGTCACCGCGACGGCAAAGGGTGACTGGAATGTCGTGATCAATACGCCTGGTGCCGGGGGTCCTTACGAGTTGGAAGTTAGCGCCGAGGGAGGCGAACCTAAAGTTGTTTTTAATGACGTGATGGTTGGCGAGGTGTGGTTGTGCTGCGGGCAGGACAATATGGAGTTGCCAGTTTGCAAATCGCTCAATGCCGAGACAGAAGTTGAGCAGTCAAAGAACTTTCCCTCTATTCGATTGTTTTCCATGGGCGATTACTCGTCTGTGGAGCCAATGGAGAATATATACAAGGCAGTTCCGTGGCGTGTTTGTTCTCCGGAATCGGTGAAGGACTTTTCTGCTTCAGGCTACTTCTTTGGTCGGGAGTTGAGTAAGAAATTGAAAAATGCGAATGGAGAGCGGATTCCAATCGGATTGATTGATGCCGCCTGGGGAGGCACCGTTTGTGAGGCTTGGATATCACGAGCTACGCAGGACGGGGTAGAGTCATTGAAGCCATTGCTTAAGTATTGGGACGAGGAGGCTGAACAGCCGCTGAGTCCGTTGCGTCCGGGAAACCTCTACAACGGGATGATCGCACCGCTCAAGCGATTTCCTATTCGAGGGGTAATCTGGTATCAGGGCGAATCTAATGTTGGGCGGGGAAATCAGTACGCGACGTTATTCCCAGCTTTGATACGCGATTGGCGTAAGAACTTTGGGTTGGGAGATTTCCCTTTCTATTTCGTGCAACTGGCTCCGTTTAACTACCCAGAAAAACCGTTTGAGTCGTTGGCTGAGATTTGGGATGCACAACTTAAGACGTTCAAGTCAGTCGAGAATACGCGGATGGTCGTAACAACCGATATTGGCGACTTGCAACGGTTGAGTCCCCCTAATAAACAGGAGGTCGGTCGCCGTTTAGCACTTGCTGCTTTGGCAGATGTTTACGCAGATCAGCTTCCCGAGGGGGAGGAAAAGCCGGTTTACAGCGGGCCGATTTTTGATGGTGCAACGGTTACGGAAGAGGGGACAATTCGGGTTACTTTTCAACACACACATGATGGCTTAAAGATTCGAAAGGACGAACCCGAGTTGCTCGGTTTCACGATCTGTGGTGAAGATGGAAAGTTTGTCCCGGCCACTGCCAAAATCGATGGACAGCGGGTAGAGGTGAGTTCACCTGAGATCGATAAACCAAAGCATGTACGATTTGGCTGGGATAAGGCGAATCCGCCTAATCTAGTCAATGCGCAAGGTTTGCCCGCCTCTCCCTTTCGGACTGATGATTTTGATTTAATTTCGAAGGGTCGTGAATTCTAAAAAACTAAGTCTGCGATCGACGTTTCTTTGACACGCCAAACGCAAAGTTTGCTAAATTACCCAACCTTGAGTGAAGAGATTTTCTTTCCCTGTTTTGCCGAAGACGCCAAAACGATTACTTTTAACTTTACTGATTTCAGCCATGAGTTCCGAATCTAACAATCCTGCTAACAATCAAAATGCTCCTTCAACCGCAGAGGTTGCGTCCTCTTCTCCGGAAACTGTAGTTCCGGCTGAAACGTCTGACGCCCCGGCAGCTGAAGATTCATCCGAAAAGGTTGCGGTTTCAGCCTCCGCTTCTCCGACGGTGACCGAAGATCCGCCAGTACCGGTCGCTGCACCGGTTCGAAAAGTTGCGATCGGCTCACAAAGAGACACTGCTGACAAAACACTTCAGCCGTCGCAGCCCAAGGCGGTACAGAACGCGGTTGCCAATCCGATCAACCTCACCGGTGAGCCGGAGTCAGAGCCTGTTGTGATTCCAGATATCAAGTCGGATACCGGGTTTAGTGATGATGTCGATGCCGAAATCGATGCAGTTCTAAGCGACATTTCGATGGACGATGTTGTTGCAACAACGGAGGCAAGCACCGAGGAGATTGAAGCCGGTACGCGAGTTAAAGCGGCGGTTACCAAGATTCACGAAGACAATGTTTTCGTGCGGCTGGCTGGACAGTCGGAAGGGATTGCGACTCTTCACCATTTTAGAGAGGCTCCCCAAGAGGGTGATCTGGTTGAGATCATTGTTCGTGGCTTAAACAAAGAGGACGGCCTTTACGAGTTGGCAGTTCCCGGGGCGAGCATCGGTGTCTCAGACTGGGAAGATATCACCGAGGGCGCGGTCATCGACGCACTGGTGACGGGGTCAAATACGGGAGGGCTTGAAGTTGCTATCAACTCCATTCGCGGGTTTATTCCCGCCAGTCAGATCGACCGATTTCGTGTTGAGGATTTTAGCGGCTACGTAAACCAAAAGCTGACGTGTGTGGTCGTCGAAGTAAAGCCGGAAAAGCGGAAGCTTGTGCTAAGTCGACGCGCAATCCTTGACCGAGAAAATGAGGAGAAGCGGAAAGAGTTACTTGAGGAACTGGAAGCGGGACAATTGCGAGATGGTGTCGTTACCAAATTGATGGACTTCGGTGCTTTTGTTGATCTTGGTGGAGTCGAGGGACTGATTCACGTCAGTAAAGTTAGTTGGTCACGGGTCAAGCATCCAAGTGAGGTTTTAACTGTTGGCGAAAATGTTCGAGTCAAAATCGAGAAAATCGATGAGAATGCAAACCGTATTTCACTCTCTCACCGCGACACGTTGGAGCATCCTTGGAAGGGAATCGATACGCAGTTTGCCGTTAACGACATTGTGAAAGGCACCGTAACTAAGATCGCCGATTTTGGTGCGTTTGTTAAAATTGCGCCGGGAATCGAGGGGCTGGTTCATATTTCCGAATTGGCGTACCAGCGCGTAGCGAAGGTTAGCAATGTCGTAAAAGAGGGGCAAGAACTGGAAGTTAAAATCCAGTCCATCGACCCTCAGTCCCAGAAATTATCTTTGTCGCATAAGGCTTGTTTAGCACCGCCCGCACCGAAGCAATCTGCCGGCAAGAAAGACGCAGTCGAGGCAGTAGAAGAGCCAGCACGCGACCTGGCAGTGCCGGCCAGTGGAGAGCCTCTGAAAGGTGGTACTGATCGTAAATCTGGTGGTGAAGGTGTTGGGTTGAACTGGTAAACAAGGGAGTCCCGTTCGGAGGCCAGCAGTTTCGTTTTCGAATCCTTGATAGTCCGCGCAATCGGTACTTTCTGGTTCATCGGGAGTCGCTAATTGCCGTGTAAATCTTTGAAAAAGTTTTTTCTTGTTTTCGGATCGAGTTAGAAATTATGCTTTGGCAACGCATCTCCCGCCCATTGCTTTTTCTGTTGCCCGCAGAAAAAGCGCACTATTTTTCAATGGGAATGTTCAAGGTGATTTTCGCATTTGGACTAGGGGGCTTGTTTCGTTTGAGGAATAAGGTGAAAGAGCCGAGTTTGAAAACGAATGTGTTTGGAATTGATTTTCAAAATCCGGTGGGTTTGGCTGCTGGGTTTGACAAAGACGCCCGCTGGTTTCCGCAACTCGCAAGCCTTGGCTTCAGCCATGTAGAAATTGGTACCATCACGGGCGAGGCACAGTCCGGGAATCCTCAGCCGCGCCTATTCCGTTTGCCAGCCGATCAAGCAATTGTCAACCGAATGGGGTTTAATAACTCCGGAAGTGATGCTGTAGCACGTCGACTTTCAGTAACCCCCAAAGCGGATTCAACCGACATCTTGGGGATTAATATTGGGAAAACCAAAGTTGTTCCTGTCGAGGACGCCACACAAGATTATTTAGTTAGTTTTGAAAGGCTCTTTATCTATGCCGATTATTTTACTGTGAACGTGAGTTCTCCAAATACGCCAGGTTTGCGAACGTTGCAGAACCGAGAGCCGTTAATTGAATTGCTGAGCAAGCTAATAAAGCTCAATGGTAACTTGGCGTTAGATCACGAATGTAGTCCCAAGCCCATCCTGTTGAAAATTGCTCCCGATGTGACCGAGGAGCAATTGAGCGACATCATCTTGATTTTGAGGGAAGTGGAGCTGGACGGAGTCATTGCGACTAATACGACCATCGAGCGTGCTGGATTGAAGACATCCGAGCAAGACGTCAATTCAATTGGGAATGGTGGTTTGTCCGGGGCTCCGCTGACGACTCGGTCTCGAGAGGTGGTTGGGAAGCTGTACGATCAACTTAAGGGAGACATCCCAATCGTTGGTGTGGGTGGAATTATGGAGGGGGAGGATGCCTGGCAGATGATTCGCTCGGGAGCTGATTTGGTTCAACTATACACCGGTTTTATTTACGGTGGCCCTGGAACCGTGCGTCAGATAAATCACTATATAGCTAAGAAGCTTAAACAGCATGGGTTTGAGTCCGTTGCTGAGGCAGTCGGTTCGGGAAGAGGCGGAGCCGGCGATGCTAAATGACTTTTCTTTAGGCTTTATCGAGCATGTTTTTGATAGCCTTGGAGATGTTGTCTATTGCGTAAAAGACGACGGGGGAGTTTATCGATCTGTAAATCTTGCGTTTGTGGCAAGGGTCAATGGCACCGATAAATCGGACTTGTTAGGCAGAACGGCATCGCAGGTCTTTTCAGAACCTCTCGCGGAAGGTTATGAGCAGCAGGATCGCGTCGTTTTTGAGACCGGGCGGCCAATTCAGGATCAGCTTGAGCGGATTACAAATTCGGATGGCTCGATAGGATGGTATCTTGCGAGCAAATTTCCGATTCATGATCCGGCGGGTGGCGTCGTTGGGTTGGTTGGTATTTCACAGGATTTAAACTGGCCCAATGACAGTAATCTGGAACTCGCTGATTTAAAAGTTGTCGTTGAGTACATCAAAGATAATCTTGATCAGTCTTTGAAGACGGAACACTTGGCTCGGCAGTTTTCCCTGTCGACGGTTCAGTTAGACCGGCGAATGAAACGCGTATTTCGCTTGACTACCAAAAAGTTTATTATGAAGTGCCGACTGGAGAAGGCTTCGCGTCAATTGATCTCAACCAAGATCTCTGTATCTGACATCGCACTCGCGTGTGGGTTTACCGATCAAAGTGCATTGACTAGGCAGTTTCGAAATGCAATTTCAGATACGCCAGCTAACTTTCGAAAGAAAAACCAGAGCTCCTGATTTTAAGAATTTAGGTTCCGATTAATTTCTGCTGGTACTTGAATTTTCGCATCTAATGTTGGCAGGGGGTGGGTGGAATTAATCCAATACTCACCGGTTCTTCTTAATTAATTCACAAACATATGCATACTCTTTTCAAAAGAATTAGGTAAATATTTTGGCGGGGTTGCCCGCAGTTGTTTTGTTTGAAAATGGAAGCATGTTGAATCTAAGAGTGGACGAAGGTGGGCGTTTCGACGCAGAACCAGGAATTGGCTTATCGCCGACAGTGGTATTTGGAGATGCCTCCGCGGCCCAGGGGCAGATGCCCGACTCCGATGAGATTAAGAGAGCCTGTCAAGCGATTCGAAGCCGTTGGAGTTTGCGAGAGGAAAAGCTCCGGAAGTTGCGGTCAAGAGTGGCACTTGAAACGGGCGTTTGCCGCAATCATTGATTACCGGATGTGTGTTTCACCGATTCATTTTTTGAGGGAGAGATCTCAATGGAAAACTCGCCAGATGCTTGGTTGGCAGCGGCGGCCTCTCCGGTCTTGCTCTCCTAGGTTCGGGGTGCCAGAATTAGGGATTCAGACGAATTGCACACGAGTCTTCTATGAATGAATCTCCCCCACCTAAAAGAAAAGCCCGCAAGCGATTGACTGTCCCAGACCTTATTGGGAAAAAGAATCGGGGTGAAAAGATTACTATGCTTACGGCATATGATTACACGATGGCGTCGTTGCTCGATGCCTCTGGTGTCGACGTTTTGTTAGTTGGGGACAGTATGGCAATGGTCGTTCAAGGTCATGAAAATACGCTGCCGGTAACCTTAGATGAAATGATTTACCATTCTGAGATGGTAGGTCGAGGCTCACGTAATGCATTAGTGGTTGTAGATATCCCCTTTCCAATTAATCATCAGGGAATTCACCAATGCGTTACAGCGGCGGGACGCATTTTAAAGGAGACTCGTTGTCATGCGGTTAAGCTCGAAGGTGGCTCCGAACAGGCTGAGGTGATTAAGGCGCTTGTGACTGCCGGAATCCCGGTGATGGCTCACGTTGGTTTGCGTCCGCAGGCCGTTCATACAATGGGCGGTTACAAGATCCAAAGGGATCGAGAGCAGATACTGCTGGATGCAACTGCAGCTCAAGAGGCGGGAGCGTTTGCCATCGTTTTGGAATGCATTCCTGCAGAAATTGCAAAAGAGCTTACCGTCCAATTGCATGTTCCTACGATTGGAATTGGTGCTGGAAAACATTGTGATGGGCAGGTGCTCGTTATCAATGATATGCTCGGCTTAACAAGTGGCTACGTTCCAAGTTTCGTGAAATCATATGCTAATTTAAAAGACACCATTCAAGCCGCGGCGAAAGAATGGTGCACAGAAGTTAAAGCTCAGGAATTCCCGGCGGATGAGAACTCATTTTGAAAAATGAGTGAGAGCAACGATGATGTTTTAAACTGACGTTTTCGAGGAGTGTTGGTTCTTCGAATTGTAATTTTCCGCACCCGCCTGTCTGGGTTTGCTGAGATAAGTTTGAAGATTGGGAAATGATGGTCGTTCCGGCGGTGAGATTGCTGGAAAAGCGGTTTTGATTTGTTTATCGTTGTTGGCACTCCGGCCAATTATTAACTCGAAAGAAATGGATGCGGGTCAGATGTTTTTCCGATCGATGATAAAAGCTATTTTTCTGTTGTTTTCTATAGTTGTCATCTGCGATGGTTTGTTCGCTCAAGAGTTTGATGAACCCTTCGAGCTTTGGCCTGTCAATTTGAAAATAAACGGAACCGTACTTGCCGGTGGCGGCAACGAGTTGCCAAAAGAAGCAGCCGAATACCTGTTGGCAGTTTCCAGTCGTTCTGAGACGGTTGTGCGGGTTCAATTGCCCAAAGTTGAACAAGAATCAAATTCGAAAACGAAGATTGAATTTGACGGTGTTGAAAATGCTCAGGTTCTGAATCTCGTTAAAACGAAAGATCTGCAAGATGACTCGACCCTTGCGATTCTCAATTCGGCAGAAGTTATTTGGCTGCAAACCGAGCAGGTTTTAGGGGAGTCGTCACAAGCCATCCTCGTTCAGTTGTTACCATTATTAAAAAATGCTGTGAATCGAGGGGCACTGGTTTGTGTATATGGATCAGCGGTCGAGTATTTCGGCAAGCTGATAATGACTTCAACCGACAATTCAATCTCATTCCGAGAGGGAGGAGATTTGGTTTTCGATTCGGTGATCAAGGCAGGGTATCGAGATGAAACAGAGCGATCTAGATTGTTGAGCGTGCTCACAGCGAACCCAACGTGTGTTGGAATTGGTATTGAATCTGGAGCCAGCGTTTTGCTTTCAGGTCGAAAAATAAGAGTTCTGGGTGGCGGTGCTGCTGTCTTCGCATTAGCAGCGAATGAAACGAAACCCGTTCGAGTTCAGGTGTTGCGGCAAGCCCAATCGAGGCGAGCTAATCCTTATGAGACGATCGTGGACCTCACCGCTTGGAGGCGTGATGCGATTGACAGGGTTGGAGATTTGTTTCCACCGTCTCGCCCGCAACCGCCGTTCGTAAAAAACGGTAGTTTAGTCATTGTTGGGGGCGGAGGGATGCCTGCCGGATTAATGGAAGAGTTGGTAGAGCTAGCCGGAGGGGAAAATGCCAAAATGGTATATGTGCCTTGTAGTGAAAGTGATGAGGTTTCCAGCCCACAAAGAATTGTCGAGATTTGGGAAAAAATGGGAGTAGAATCGGCGACTTTCGTGCACACGAAAGATCGGGAAAAAGCAAATTCGGATGAAGCATTTTTGGCACCGTTGCGAGATGCGACCGGGATTTGGTTTGGAGGCGGAAGACAATGGAATCTAGCTGATTCTTACTTTGGCACCGAGGCTCATCGGTTGATGAAAGAGGTGCTTAATCGTGGCGGTGTCGTTGGAGGGTCTTCTGCGGGAGCGTCGATTCAGGCAAGATATATGTGTCGGGCCAACCCCGTCGCAAACTTCGACATTATGGCCCCCGGTTACGAGCGCGGCTTGGGGTTTATATCCGGGGTTGCGATTGATCAGCATTTTTCTCAACGAAGGCGGCAACGGGATATGACTTCACTTGTGGACCGCTATCCGCAGTTGTTGGGAATCGGCATTGACGAGGCGACAGCGATCGTGGTGACTCAGTCAAATGCACGTGTCGTTGGCCGGGGGAAGGTTCATTTTTATGATCGTATGCGTCCTGTGGTTCCTGGCGAAGACGACTTCATCGCATTAGAAGAGGGGTGCGTTTTTGATCTTGCGAGTCGAGCTATTGTGAATGACGTTGGCCGTCCGCAACCAAAGCCCGCTGTGAGTGAAAAAGCCAAGTGAATGCCCAATAAATCTTGCGGCGACAAGAGTGTAAACCGAGTCGAGTTCACTTGGTTGGCTGGTCAATTTTGTTTGGTAACAATACCAGCGAAAGCTCGGCAAATCCTGCTAACAGCGCGGCGCAAACACGATAGGTTGCGTCTTTTTCCGGCTGCGTAATTAAACAGTACATGTAAAAGGAGATCACCAGCACGCTGGTGCTTACAGCAACGATAACGCCAGTCCGGGACTTTCCTAGTCGGAAAAGGTAACCCGCTCCAATCGCAAGTAAACCCGTCACCAAGCAAAACCAAAAAGCATTTGGCTTAAATGCCTGGGCTTCGATCGAGCGCATGAGTCCGGTTCCGATCAGCAACAGGCCGAACAAAATGGAAGCATAACATTTCATAGGCGAGGGTTCCGGTGATGGCGAAAAAAACTGCAGAGTAGGTTGCATTAAGTTGGCTACGTTAACTAACTAACTCTCGATTTGGGATTTTAAATCCATCGGGAACGTCTATTGTCATGAACAGGATACCTAATCCGTGAGTTTTACCCTGGGCATCTGTTTTTAGGCTCTCGCTTCCGCCACCTCCGAGCGAGTCGTGGAGGATGAAATTGAGAGCGAGTAAATTTGGGGCTTCGTAGCGGTCAACCTCGCCAAAACAGATTTCTCGAAAATGTTCTTTGACGCGAGCGGGAGTTAGTACTGCTTTGATGATTTCATAGCACTCGGCGTTATAGGCTACGACGCCAACATTGCTGCCGTCCCCTTTGTCACCGGAGCGGGCATAGGCTAGCTGTGAAAGTGTAACTTGCATTGATGTTCTCTAGTTGGTTGCGGGGCTAACAATGTAGCATAAATAAGCATTGCTTTGCTTCAGTTAAATACGAAACGCATTATTTGCTACCCGGAACGTGGTGCAATGGAGGCCCCCATCGGTTTAGAATGACCATATTCTGAACAGAGTTTTTGTAAGGGCTGCAAATGTTAATCCGTGTTAATACTCTCGTCGGTTTGATTTTGGTGGTGTGTTTTATGAGTCAGCGAGTGACCGCTCAGCGACCGGGAATCAATCAGGATGAAAGCAAGGTGCCGTCTTTCAAACTGCCCGAAGTGTTGAAATTGAACGGGGGTGGTTTCGTAGAAACGGCGGAAGCTTGGGAGTCAAAACGCCGGCTTGAAGTTTTCAATGCAATGGCAGACAACGTTTATGGACATGTGCCGAAGCGAAAAGTTTCAGTGAATTTCAAGGTCGTTTCGTCTTGGGACATTTTCGAGGGAACAGCAATTCGTAAGGTAGTCAAAATAGTGTTTGGTGATGACCAGACCAATATTGCGACTCTCTTGGTCACTGTTCCTAAAACCGGTTCGCCGGTTCCCTGTTTTTTGGGATACAACTTTCATGGTAACCATACGACCACCGATGATCCTAAAGTGCCGATTACCAAAAGTTGGGTGAGAAAACAAAAGGACAATCGTGCAACTGAGTCGGGTCGAGGGACTTCGGCAAGCCGCTGGCCTTATCGAGAAATTGTCGATGCGGGATATGGACTGGCTACGATTTACTATGGTGATGTCGATCCCGATGTTCATGACGAATTCAAGAACGGAATTCATCCGTTATTTTTCGAGTCGGGGCAAACGAAGCCGAAGGAAACTGAATGGGGTTCAATCGGTGCCTGGGCCTGGGCGCTTTCACGCTGTCTTGATTATTTAATTGAAGATCAGCAGGTTGATGGAAGTAAGGTGGCAGTGATCGGGCATTCGAGACTTGGTAAAACTTCACTTTGGGCCGGCGCTTCCGATCCGAGGTTTTGGATCACCATCAGTAATAATTCTGGATGTGGCGGCGCTGCGTTAAGCCGTCGGCAGTTTGGGGAAACGGTAAAAGTCATTAATCGTGTCTTTCCTCATTGGTTTTGCGATCGATTTCCAAGTTTTAGCGATCGCGTAGAATCCCTTCCAGTTGACCAGCATATGTTGATGGCTTTAATTGCTCCCAGAGCAGTCTATGTTGCCAGCGCGACGAAAGATTTGTGGGCGGATCCGCGAGGTGAATATTTATCCCTCCAAAATGCTAATGGCGTGTTTGCCCTGTACGGGGATCCTGCTCTCGGCGCTGATCCACCAGCGGCAGACAAGTCGGTTAAGACGAGCTTACGTGGGTATCATACGAGAACCGGTAAGCACGACATCACCCTTTACGATTGGCAGCAATATGTCAAGTTCGCAAAGGCTCAGTTGGATAAATAGGGGACAATTCTGGAAACTGGGGACAAGGTTGAGGAATCTAGATTGGATTCGTTCAATTTGGTTAATTGGTTTCTTGCGCAAACGGATTGGCGGTGGCCGAAGGCTGGGGTTTGGGGAAGCGAGCAGAGAGCGGGCGTTACGGTGTCTACATGGTGGAGAGGCAATTTGTTTCGAGGACGTTAAAAGCGTTGAATGTCGATTTTTTTCGCATTTATAAAGACGTTGTTGACCCAGTTTTGGTGACGCGGACCAAGTTGTGGAATTTAACCGTAGATTCACATTCAGTAACTAGCGAAACGCGGGGGTTCCATCTACAATTCCGGCTGGATGACCAACTGTGAGCTGCGATACAGGTTTGACATTCTGCGGCCATTTAGCTGTTTTATTTTAATCATTCTATCGAGGTAACTATGTTTTCAGACTCTAGATCGAGGCGAACCGGGTTCACTCTGGTTGAGCTTTTGGTTGTAATTGCCATCATCGGTATTCTCATTGGAATGCTATTGCCGGCGGTTCAACAGGTTCGTGAAGCGGCACGCCGAACTCAATGTGCAAATAATCTTCGACAGGCTGGGCTTGCCTGTTTGAACTACGAGAGCGCTTTCCAGCACTTTCCTCCAGGGCTCAATGTTCCGATCAATCAAGGTTCGGGATCGTTTTTCACAGGTCAAGCGAACCGCATGGGTTTGAGTCAGCCAGCGATCAATGGAAAGTTTGGTTCCTGGATGGTTTGGGTTCTTCCTTTCATGGAGCAAAATAATCTTTTCGATCAGTTGGATCTGAATCGGAGAGAGTACGCCAATGCCAGGGGTGAGAACTCAGCGGCGGCCAATGTCGTTCCCACGTTTTTGTGTCCTTCTGATATCGAAGAGCAAGTTGTTAAGTACCGTAATTATTACTTTGGTGCGAACAGCTATTTCTCAGTGGCTGGATTGCAGACATGGTATTACTACAGCGTTACCTACGATGGAGTGATGCACTACAACAGTAAGACGACGTTTGGAATGATTACCGACGGTTCTTCAAATACATTGCTCGTAGGTGAGCGATATTCCAAAGATGCTGAATGGCAAAGTTTCAAGAATTACCGAGGTTGGGCTTGGTCGAACCGGACCGCTGCACGTGACTGCATGTCGGGTGTTATTGAGCCAATCAATTACAAGCTTCCCGTTGGCTCTGGTCCCCGCCCTAGCTATGCGCTGACTGATAAGAAGTTCAATTCGTTTAGCAGTGGGCATCCTGGTGGTGCAAACTTCGTTATGGCCGATGGCTCTGTTCAGTTCGTTACGCTTACCGGAACCGCAGACTTGGTAACACTTCAAAGTTTGGCAGTCCGAAATGATGGAATTGTGGTCAATGTTCAAAACTAACTTGATGAAATTTGGATTCTTAGTAGCCTGCTGCAGCTTTGCATTCTTATTGGGTGGCTGCAGCGGAGGTGCTTCGGTTGATGTCGTTCCGGTCAGTGGTGTTTTGACGCTACGCGGAAAGCCTTTGCCGAACGCTGAGATTAAACTTGTGCCGATGGCGGATGGTTTAGATGGCAACTTTGTAGCCTCTGGAGTAACCGATGCTAAAGGTGAGTTTACGCTCTGTCTTCCCGGTAAAGAGGAATCTGGTTGTTGTGCCTGCGATTGCAAAGTACTTGTTGTTGAGGGGCCGATCCCCGGTGATCGTGGAGAAGATGAGGCATCGATTATGAAAGCTGCCAATTTTCTCAAATCACTCAAGAACCGCCCGATTCCAGAGGAGTACCAACGCCTTCGATCGACTCCGCTCACGTTGACGATCGCTGCCGACAATCCGAAAATTGAAGTGAATCTTGACTAGATTTTCAGGATACCGACAGAATTGGAAACTTAGAGACCCGCCAGAAATGGCGGGTTTTTTTCGTTTCAGCCGGTCCCTTACTTATTTTGGCTTAGAGGGGTATTATTTCAGCGTCGGTCGAGACCAGTTCAAATCGGTGTATTCGATTCTTCTTACCTGATTCACATTCTGTCTTTTTCTTTATGCGAGATTCCGTGAATGATTAGAGGGGTAGTGGAAATTTGGGGATATACTTAAAGGCAGCGTTTTCTGTTGCCTTTGGGTTGGACGAGTAGAGATTAATAAATAAAAACATCGAGATCTGAGTCAAATTCGACAATGAACCTTCCTATCATCGACACCGCGAAAAAAGAATGTGCCCGCCTCGAGACGTTGCGAGGAACTGCCACGCCTGCGCCGGCTGGAAAGATTCCGTTACCGATGTCGATGAAAGAGGCGAAGGCGCGCGGTTGGGACGAATTAGATGTTGTGTTTGTGACTGGAGATGCTTACATCGACCATCCGAGTTTTGCGATGGCGATTCTTGGTCGAACGCTGGAAGCAGCCGGTTTTCGGGTTGGAATTGTTTCACAACCCGATTGGCGGAACTGTGATGATTGGCGACGCTTCGGAAAACCGCGGCTGTTTTTTGGAATTAGCGCCGGAAACATGGATTCCATGATCAACCACTACACGGCCAATCGCAAAGTTAGAAACAGTGATGCCTATTCGCCCGGCGGCCGAATTGGCCTTCGTCCAGATCGAGCTACGCTGTCCTACTGTCACCGCGCACGTGAGGCGTACAAAGGTGTGCCGGTAATTGCCGGTGGCGTTGAGGCTTCGTTACGAAGGCTCGCTCACTATGATTATTGGGGCGATAACGTTCGCAAATCAATTTTACTCGATAGCAAAGCAGATCTCGTGCTGTATGGCATGGGTGAAAATCCCATTGTGGAAATTGCCGAACGTTTGGATGCGGGGGAGTCAGTAAAAGATTTGCGCGACATGTTGGGAGCGGCCTATGTTTGCGGGGCTAAGGACTCGGTGCCAGAGGATGCCATTGAGCTTCCTAGTTTTGATGAGGTTCGCGAAGACAAATTTGCCTTCGCAGAAGCTACCAAAATTATTCACAACGAAACTAATCCCTATAATGCAAAGCGTTTAATTCAAAAACACGGTGGCTTAACGGTGGTCGTGAATCCGCCGCAGTTTCCAATTAGCCAGGATGCGATGGATCAAATTTATGGGCTACCCTACACGCGAAAACAGCACCCCAGTTATAAGGAACCGATTCCAGCTTTCGCGACGATTAAAGATTCGGTCACGATCATGCGTGGGTGTTTTGGAGGTTGTACGTTCTGTTCGATTACGGCTCATCAAGGCCGGGTTATTCAGTCTCGCAGTAAGGACTCGGTGATTTCGGAAATCAATCGAATGGCTGATGATCCTAAATTTACTGGAGTCGTCAGCGATATTGGTGGACCAACGGCAAACATGTATGAAATGAAATGCAGTAAGCCGGAGGTTGAAGCGGTTTGTCGGAGACAATCTTGTGTGCATCCAAAAATTTGTAAACTGCTCGGCACTGATCACGCTCCCTTAATTCAGCTAATGAAAGAGGCGCGTGAGGTCAAAGGCGTTCGGAAAGTTCTTGTAGCCAGTGGTATCCGAATGGATTTGGCAAGGCGAAGTCCAGAATACATGAAGGAATTGACCGAGCACCATGTCGGCGGATTGTTGAAGGTTGCGCCTGAGCATGCCAACGATGATGTGCTTGATAAAATGCGGAAACCAAGCGTTGGGGATTTTGAGTCGTTTTCAACAAAATTCCGAGAAGAGTCTAAGAAGGCGGGGAAGAAGCAATATATCGTTCCCTACTTCATCTCCAGCCACCCAGGCAGTGATGTTAACTCAATGATCGACCTCGCCGTTTTCCTCAAACGAAACGGGTATAAACCGGATCAGGTACAGGATTTCATCCCGGCGCCCTTGGATGTCGCGACGTGTATGTACTACACCGAAATGGATCCGTTTACGAAAGAGCCGGTGTTTATTGCGAAAAAGTTAAAGGATCGCAAAACACAGCGAGCGTTAATGCAATTCTTCAAGCCTGAAAACTACTTTGAAGTTCGAAAGGCGTTGCTTGATGCGGGGCGCAAAGAGTTGATTGGGAGTGGGTGCGACTGCTTGATTCCGGCCAAGGCTCCCAAAGAAGCGATTGACCGTCGCCGAAGAATGGCAGGAAAGCAATTTCGTGGCGAATACGTCCATCGAATGCCGGATGGAAAAAGTGCCAGCGAATCGGGGCACGGTCGGAAAAAATCGTCTAAAAAGCAGGGGCGTTTCGCGCCAGGTCAAGGCTATCGTCCGGATCGAAAAGCGGCTCGCAAAAAAGGGCCTCCAAATTCACGCTAAATGGAGGAAATTGAACGGTCAACGCAAAGTTTAAATTCGAAAAAACCGCTTTTTCAGAGTAGATCGCTGAAAACGTCCATGCGGAATTAGGCTTTTGATTTCTCGGTGATTGATTGGGAATTGGTTTCCAATACTCTGATACCAGCGGGAAGCGTGGAAAAGATTTTGACGGAATTGATGTTGGAGGAGCACCAAGTTTTAACGGCGCAACCGCGCTGAATTTCGATTTTAGTGGATCAGTTAACTTTTCGGATGCGTTCTGTACCACTGGCGGTGCGAGCGAGACCTGGTCAATCTTCAACGGAGCGACTTCGGTAAATTCACTCGGGAATCTTTCCTTCAATGTTAACGGTGCCACAGTACCCGGTACCTTTACACTTACGAATGACGGAAATGACGTCATCCTTAACTGCAGTTTCTCGGCAATTCCGGAGCCAACGGCGTTTCTAATGTTCGGGCTTAGATTGGGTTGTCTTGGGTTCGGTAGATGTCGAAAGGCAGCCGAGAACCCCGCATCAAAGGCTTGAGGAATTTTCAATCAGCTGGAAAGGATCTGGTAGCGTTCTTTGGCTGCGACGAATTATTCAATTTCGTCTTTGAGTCTGGTAATTCGAACTGATTTTATCTGTCTGCGATTAGCTTCCTGGATGTTGAATTGGACTTTGCCGAGTATTAATTCGCGACCGGGTCGCGGTATTTCATTCAACTGTTGCATTATCAAGCCAGAGAGCGTGTCGAAGTGGTCGTCTTCGGGAAGTTCGATGCCTAACGTTTCGTTCACTCGACTAATGTGAACAGTGCCGAGCACGTCTGCCTGATGGTCATTTAGAATCGTGATTTCTTCGCTCATGTCTTTGTCGGTTTCATCAACAATTTCGCCAACGATTTCCTCGATAATATCTTCGATAGTAATGACGCCGGCGAAACCGCCATATTCATCTTTGATGATTGCCATATGGGTCCGCACGTGAAGAAACTTGCTTAGCATTTCGTCAAGCAAAGTTGTTTCGGGAACGAAAAGTGGATCACGGAGAAGTTTGCGGAGGGGTTTGCGTTTGCTTTCGCTGCGTAGTGATTCCCGCAAAAGGTCTTTTGCGTAGAGCAAGCCGACAATATTATCTATCTTTTCTTGATAAACAGGGATGCGAGTTCGTCCAGATTCAACCGTAAATCGTAACATTTCGTCCCAGTCCGTGTTTTCCTCGAGCGCGTCGACCTGAGATCGACGCGTCATGACGGAACTGACATCGTTGTCGTCGAGTTCCATCACCCCTTCGATCATCTCTCTGGCGTCTGGTTCGATGAAACCGTCCTGTTCACCTTCCGAAACCATGGACAGGATTTCGTCTTCAAACGCCTCTTCCTCGTCTTCCTCTTCATCGTCGTGACCACTGGCTCGGGCGAAAACGGTCGTTACGAATCGACCTCCCAATAATAAAGGCCAAGCGAGTGCAGAAACCATCCACCACCATCGCCAGGTGCGAAACAGAAAAGGTACGGCTCCGACGCGTCCAACTGCCCATGGGATCCAACTACCGCAAAAAACGAGACTGAAGCAGACCAAACCAATAATTGAAGTAAGTTGGCTTCCGGATAATTCGGATATATTGCGAGTGCCAAGCCAGGCGGCGGATAGTGTGACCGCGAATACAGCGGTGGCAATCATTTGGAGAATCCCAGCGCCAAGTGTCATTTGTTCACGTAAGTCGAAAATTACTCCAAACAGCTTGGGTTGTTTTTTCTGCTTGCAGTATTCTTCCAGTTCGTGCCAAGCGATCTCGTTCAAAACGAACGAGGCGATTGCGGAGTAGGTTGTGATAACCCCGCTACAAATCAGGCACCAGAAGAGCAGGTCAGGCATTAATGGGAGTCTCCATCGGGGCTCGTGGCTTGCCAGCGGTGTTCAACGCCGTGAAGGGCGAGATAATGACGCTCTTGTTCTCGCATTTCGTTCGCTGAAGTTGGGTCTTTGTCGTCAAAGCCGACCAGGTGGAGCATACCATGAATTACGTACAAAAGGAGTTCGTTTTCCATTGTACCCCCGATTTGGCTGGCCATGCTGCTGGCCGTGTCCGTGCTGACAACCAATTGTCCTGTAAGGCATGATTTAGCCTCGTCAAATTCAAGTACAAAGCTAATTACGTCGGTTGCGTAATCGTGATCGAGGTATTGTTTATTGATAACGCGGATAGCCGGGTCATCTACCACAGCGATACTGATCTCGGACTGATTGAGATCGTGGTCGGAAAGGATTTGGGCGACAGTCGAGACGAGTCGCGTTCCATCAAAGGGTAACGATTGCTCGTCGGCAATTTCAATTTTGTGAGTGTCTTTTGGCAAATTACTAGGCCAGGGTGAATGGTTTTAAGTGGCGATCGCGGCTTGCGTCTCGGGGTACTTTATGCGTGCATGGTACATTGCATTCAGGGATTTGATGAGCGACTCTTGAATGGTGTTGAGTTGCTTGATGGTAATGTTGCAATCTTCAAATTGCCCGTCTTCAAATTTCTTTTTCGTGATGTCGCGGACAAGGCTCTCAATTCTAGCGGGCGCTGGTTCGCGAAGAACGCGACAGGCACTTTCAACAGCATCGGCAAGCATCATGACGGCCGCTTCCGGAGTCTGGGGTCGCGGGCCGGGGTATCGGAAATCGGACTCATCGAGATTGGCGATGCCTTCTTCGTCCTCCGATTCTTCTAAAAGCGACAACGCCCGTTGATAAAAATATTCAATCAGTGTTGTACCATGATGTTGTTCAATCAGATTAATAATTCGTTGTGGTAGACGGTGTTTTCGACCGATTTCAATTCCGTCTTTCACATGAGCGAGGATGACGAGCGTACTCATCGAAGGGGTGAGGTCATCATGCTTGTTGGGCCCGCCTCCCTGGTTTTCGATGAAATACTCAGGTTTTCTAAGTTTACCAACGTCGTGAAAATAGGCGCCGACGCGGCATAGTAATCCGTTGGCTCCGATCGCATCGGCGGCAGCTTCGCTCATCGAAGCAACGTTTATACTATGGTTGTAGGTGCCTGGTGCTCTTTGAACCAGTTCTTTTAATAGCGGGTGATTGGCATCGCTAAGTTCGAGCAGGCTGATATCGGTCTGGATGTCAAAAAGACGTTCGAGGAAAGGGAGTAGGGCTGTCATCATCAGTCCGGCTACTCCCGCTCCACCGGCGAACCAGAGCGCTTCGGCAGCGAGATTAAAAGTCAGCGGCTGGCCCATCAAATAATGGACACCAATAACGGTCGGGAAAACAATCATCGCGACGACAGCGCCAACATTGACCAGTTTGGTTCGACTACGAATGACACGGCACATAAGGGCTGCAGAGGACGACGAAGCGGTCAGAATAACGAATTCGCTAAGGCCGAAGCCGTGTGCAACTGTGTAAGCAAGGGCGACGAGGGTAGCCACCAGCATGGCTAGCTCAATGTGGTAGACGATCGCAATCGTCATCGCAAAAATCGTAATCGGGATTATTTCAGCTCGCCAAGCATTGTTGACTGTGACAATCCAGGCCAGCGTCAGCGTTACGAGCATCAGTCCCAGCAGAATTGAAAACTGCTTTAAATCGTCAAGAAGGTAACGATCTCGGTAAAACAGATACTGGCAAAACATTGAAAAAATTGCCGCGAACAAGCCAAAAAACATTGCCGTCCGAATTAGTTTTTCTTGAACGGTCTCTTGTGCGATGCGGGCTTGGTGTTCTTTTTTTAGTAATTCAATATCTTCAAAGGTAAGGGGGACGCCAGCCATGATGCCGGTCGAATCGAGTGACAAGATGTTCAAGGTGCCGGATTTCAGTGGATCACTAATGTTGATTTGCTTCATCTCAACGTCGACGGCATTGACAGCCTTATCCCGCTCTCCCTTCGAATACACTTCATTCCACGATAGCGTTTCCGGTAATTTTCGTTTAAGCCATGAGAAAATACGATCGGAAACAAGACCGGGGTCGGTGATTGTATCTGACTCATTGTTGAGTTTTTCCGATAGGCGTTTTTGCAGTTCGTCGGTCACTTCAGCGATTCGGACTTCTTCAATTTTGATCACTTCACTCGCGTCTGGGTTCCCCAGCGGGTAGACCTGAATTTGCTCTACACTTCCCACATCACTCTCGTGGGAAAGTTCAATTAAAAGTCCTTTTTGTTTGATATCAAGCAGTGCGAGGTCCAGGATGTTTTTCAGTTTTTTCAGTTCTTTATCCGCGGAGAGGCTTTCTCGGAATAGATTGAACGATTCCTCGTCAGCAGCAGTTGCTTCGGTTGCGTTAGCGTCAACTTCAAAGAACTCAGACCAGAGATTCGAACTTTCAACTTCACCCCATTCTTGCTGCATGATGCTAAAAACATCGTTGATTAATTCTTCGCGAATGATCTCAATTTTTTGTGCATCGTTTTCATAATAATTTTTGAAGTTTCGTTTGGTTCGCTCTCGTTTTTCAAGAGTAGCTTTGGGGTCTTCATCTTCAAAGACCGTATTGGCAAGCAAGTCTCGAAGTGGAGCTTGGCGAATTCGATAAGAAAATGGGGGTTCCCAGCCAAACATGACAAAGTACAGTATGCCCGTGGTAAGAACGCACAACCCAATGCGTGACCATACATCTGACCGCTGCATAAAGTCAGCGACTTTGAAAAATGGTGTCTTGGGGGCGGGGGTCATCCACCGATTACGGTTTGATGAAGCGTTGGACATCGTTCTACATGACTTTCGATTGGAGATGCTTGAGAATTCCGGTGTTGATTAAACTCGCAATACCGTTGTTGACTCGAGCGATTTTGGAAGTGCTAGGATGCTGGTGATTGATTGGGTTTGCCGTCATACGCTTGTACAATATCGGTAACTAATCGGTGCCTGACGATGTCTTTGGAAGTTAGGTGTGAGATGCCGACTCCATTTATTTTTTTGAGTCGTTGAAGTGCATCAACGAGGCCGCTTTGAGTTTTCGGGGGAAGGTCGATTTGAGTCTGATCACCGGAGACCACAATTTTCGACGCGTTGCCCAATCGCGTCAAGAACATTTTCATTTGAGCGGTCGTAGTGTTTTGTGCTTCGTCGAGGATGATAAATGATTCATTGAGCGTACGGCCTCGCATGTAGGCTAGTGGGCAAACTTCAATTACATCACTTTGGATGAGTTGCTGGACTTGATCATAACCGATCATCTCATGAATTGCGTCGAGAAGAGGCCTTAAGTAGGGGTTTATTTTCGCTTGAAGGTCGCCGGGTAAAAAACCAAGGCTCTCCCCCGCTTCGACCGCAGGACGTACTAAAACGAGCTTACGAACTCTTTGGTTTTTTAATGCTTCGACTGCCATGGCGACGGCTAAGTAAGTCTTTCCTGAACCTGCTGGACCTACAGCAAATACAAGATCGTTGTTTCTCACCGAGTCAATATACGCGGCCTGCCCCTGAGTTCGTGGGCGAATTTCTTTACCCACTTGTAACGTTTGGATCGCTTCAACCGCTTTTTGAGGTGCTGACTCGCCTGTTACCCGGGCTAGCGTCTCATCAAAGACTGCCGGGGTTAGGTTGCCTTTCCTTCGAACAATTTCAGTCAATTGTTCGATTGCGTCAGTCGCTTGCGCAACTTGCTCTTTTTTCTCACCTGTGATCTTAACTTGCCCGTTGCGATGGGTAATGGTGACGTTGAATTTTTCGCGCAACCTGTGGAGGTGTTGGTCTTTAGCGCCAAAAAGCGGCAGAACAAACTTGGGTTCTACCGATGAAATTGTTGCTTCAGTCATTCAAAAAGCAGCAGGTTTTTGTGCCGCACCTAATACAGATTGAACTGCAGCCAAATCAATGACGCTTGCGTTTTTGACGCGGTGTCATGGCTGCAGTGAACACATGTGAACTGAGCATGGAAACGAGCTCAGAGCGCAAGGGCCCTACCACTCCAAGTATAGCTGATTTCACGAATTTTGCAGGCCGCATGCTGGTTGAGTCGATAATTGTCCCGCCGATTATTTCGATTCAACTCGTCATTTGGTTTGCCCGTCAAAAAAAAATACTAAAAAAAATGAATAATCGGTTCAAAACAAACAACGCAAAATACATGGCGGTTTTGAATACTTGAGGTCTCGCAAGGATATTCTCAAATTGGATTCGTTGTGATTCATTGAGAGGCATCTTCATGCTTCATTTCAGCGAGCCGAAGAGGGCGCTCGTTTTTTAACTCACCCTTCAATTCGATTTCAAACTTACGAGAGAATAATTCATGTCAATAATTTTCAGCCGTTTAAGATTGTATCGATTGACTTTGGTCAAATGCGATCTTTTGAGCGGTTTCCGTGCTTTTCTTTGGAAATTCACCAGCACTCATTTTCATGTAGCCGGCAATCAGCACAGTGACAATCATCAAGATGCAAAGGATGTTAAGCCAATGAATTTCTCGTTCCCGAAACGCTTTTGCTTTATCGCTTCGTCCTGACAATACAGATGTCAGGTAGAAAATTGCAAAGCCGAGTAAAATTTTGATTCCCAGC
>CALKNI010000003.1 GCA_938091115.1 uncultured Pirellulaceae bacterium
TTTTCCTCCATCTTCGCTTCGGCGAATGCGAATGTGATTGCTCCCCCACGATGCGAGAACCGTTCCGCGACGCGTTACCGTGATGTTGGGAAACCGCTCATTTTTAAATACCTGGGTGGATTCCAAAATTGGTGTTCCGAGGAATGATTCAATTCCTGATTCCGCGGGTGTCTGGGCAAAAGAGAATTGCGTCAAGAATAAACAAAGCCAAAAGCAAAAGCAAAAGCAAAGGCAGAGGCTTAGGTGAGGTGAGCTCATTCGTTGGATTGGATTCATTGGTCGGCAGTCGAGATAGATTGAGCGTTGTAGTAATGCGGCTAAGTGGTTGGTAAATGATCGGGATGATTGGCAAGTTAAGTCGCCAAATAATGTTGTGTTATTCTGGAAGAGGGGGCGCGGACTGTCAAACAAAAGAGAGATTTGTTGAGATTTTTGATTAAGTGGAAAAATCAACTGTTATTAGAGTTGCAATTAAAAATTAAGTTTCGAAGATGGACGTGAACTTAGTCGCTCGAGCGATTAAGGTTGTTTAGGTTGCCTAATGATGGGTTCGATCAAAGTTTTGATCAGTGCAGATTGTGCTTGATGGCAGCGATTTTCCTAACCTCCTTGTGTGGTCGCCCGCACAATCTATTGTTTCCGATGTTTAAGGGTTTGAGGCGATGAATTCGAATTTTAATAAGTGGATTGGCGTATTCTATTTTTGTCTTGGCCTAAGTTTGTGCTGGGCGGATGGGGTGAGTAAGGCGCAAGAGAGCAGCTCCACCCTGCCGAGTTCAATGCGTTTTCGCGGCAACAATGCGGATGGCCTTGCACCTAATAATTCTGGACTTCCGGAATCATGGTCAAAAACAAAAAATGTGAAGTGGGTGGCGGATGTTCCCGGTTGGGGATGGTCTTGTCCTGTTGTTGTAGGTAATCGTGTTTTTTTGACGGCGGTCGTGGGTGATGAACAAAATGTAAAACCTAAAAAGGGTCTTTATTTAGGCGAGGGAGTTCGGGACCCTGCGAAAGGTCAGCACCATTGGCTGGTTTTTTGTTTTGATCTCAATAGCGGGAAACAGATTTGGAAAAAAGAAGCTCACACAGGCCAACCGCTGATTCCGCGGCATCCAAAAAGTTCTTATGCCGCCGAGACGCCAGCGAGCGATGGAAAACGATTATTTGTTGTTTTTGGAGACGTTGGAATTTACTGCTACGACCTGGATGGCAATTCAATTTGGTCGAAAAAAATTGAACCGAAAAAAACTCTCAATGACTGGGGAGCGGCGTCTTCTCCCGTCGTGCACGATGGAAGACTGATTGTAGTTTATGACAATATGGAGAGTTCCTGGATTGCATCCTATGACGGAGCCACCGGTAAAGAAATTTGGAACAAGAAACGAGATGAAACACATACTTGGTCTACTCCCTTTGTCTGGGAAAATGAGATCAGGACAGAAATTGTTGTTCCGGGCCAGCGAAAGCATCGGGGATATTCTTTATCGGGTGAGGTTCTTTGGGAGTTCGATGGCAAAGCGAACCTTGTAATTTCATCTCCCTTTTCGTCGCATGGATTGTGTTATTTAGCCTCCGGCTATGTGGGTGCACCCCACAAGAATACATTCGCGATTAAGCCCGGAGCGCATGGTGACCTCGCACCAGATGCAGACAAGTACACTGAGAACGAGTTTATCGCCTGGCACACACCGAGGTCTGCACCTTACAACACCACACAGTTGGTTTATGGTGATTATCTTTATACTCTTTACGATTTTGGGTTTTTGACTTGCCACGATGCCAAAACGGGTGTGGAAGTTTATGGCAAGCAGCGGTTGAAACCTCGTGGTTCATTCACAGCTTCTCCGTGGGCTTACAACGGCAAAATCTTTTGTCTTAACGAAGATGGAATGACCTATGCGATTCAGCCGGGCCCTGAGTTTGAAATTCTTGGTACGAGTGATTTAGCCGAACTGTCTCTCGCATCTCCAGCGATTGTCAGTGATAAATTGTTACTGCGGACAGCCTCAAAGCTTTATTGTTTAAGCGAGTCTGAGGACTAGGTTTTTGCTGTGTCTGATACGTCGGCAGAGTTTCACCGAGTTGACAGTGCGCATTGGTTGCTAAAATGTAATGAGGGGAATCGGCTGTCAGTCTGATCAGCCACCCAAACTGGTAATTAGTTTAAGGCGGTTTTGTTGGTTTCAAAAATAGGCTGGATACTGGCTCGGGTGAGTTTGCCGATCGTAGTTATAATGGTCATGGTTTTAATAAGCCTGAATGCGCTGACTGCTAGTAGCGTGTTAGCCCAGGACTCGGGTTCTAATCTTCGTCGGTACGAGCAGGGGCCGCTGGTCAAAAAAGACTACCAAGGTTCAGCGCCTGATACGATTAAACAATTCGCTGCCTCAACTGAAATCGAGATGCGCTATGAATACAGTTATCAGCTCTACCAAAAAGATCAGCAATTTCAAATCTACGTGACCGACATCGAAGTTTACTCGATCATGTTGCAAAAAAAATCATGGAATAGGCAGTTGTATAACGTCCGCCTTCTCGACCATGAGCAAGGGCACTTTGATATTGGCCAAATTTTTGCTTTGAGGGCGAAAATTGAGATTGCGAGAAAAATGAAAGATAAGCGACGTTTCTTAAGCACGGGTAAGACCAAGGCGGGGGTGATAGCTAAGCTTGAAGAAACATTGAGTCAGGAATTTTTTCATATCGTGACTGAGATGACGGAAGCCCAAATTGCTTACGATGGCGTTACCAATCATGGCCTCGATCAAAAGTCGCAAAAACTCGCTCGCGTTGGCCATTCGGAGAAACTGAGGGCATTGCAAAAAAAAGCCAAAAGCATGGCAGGGCATCAATAGCTCAATAAAAAGTCCTTGTGGATCGAACGTTTTTGGTGATACAACAAGTCGGAAACAATGCAAATTGGCGGTCAAGGTTGACAGATACGGCGAGATGCCGTATGTTTACGCTCTGAATGCGTATATGTCAAATCCGATCTCATTTGTGAAGTAGCGAGAGCTGGCAGGAGGCGCCTGCTCTTGGTTTTCACTTTGTTGAAATATCGAGTTGGTTCTAGTTTGAAAAAAGTTTCTTAAGGTTTTGGAATAGTGAATATTAATCAAATTCTCGTTAGTTTATTTGTGATGGCCTTTGTTGTTCCATGCTTCGGGCAGGAAAAGGAGGGCAAAGAAGGTAGTGGGGGAATGTTCGGCTCGAAAGAGGAATATGGAAATTTCATTGGGTCGGCCAAAAGGGCGTCTGTGGAAAATCCGGAATTGCGAGCTTTGATCCCACTCATCAACGATATTGCTCAGGGGCAGCCAATTGGTTCAACAGCCTCGCGTTTTGGAACCGCCAGCAGTGAGCTTGGCCTCTTAGCTAATCCGCGCATTCGCGAAGACATCGAAATGGTTGATGACCAGTACCGAGAGTTTCAGGAACGACAGCGGGCATTGCAAAAGGAAATGGCAGACCAGTTAAGGCAAATTGATTTCACGGACACTGAAAATCTTCCGAGCCAAATTAAGGAGATCCGCGATTCTGCTGAGCGAGAAATGAATGAATTGTTGCTCCCTCATCAGGTTAAGCGACTGAAGCAGTTGAGGATGCAGTCTTTACTTCAACGGCGCGATCTGGTTCAAGTGTTGACAGCCGACCCTATTAAGTCGGATCTCAAGATTACTGATGAGCAATCTCAAGAGTTGCGCGACTATCAAGTGCAGATGCAGGAAGAATTGCAGCGAGAAATGGCAAAATTACAGGATCGAGCGCGTAGTCGCTTACTTTCTAAATTGAATCCCTCACAAAAGAAGCAAGTCGAAGAGATGATTGGAGACACGTTTGTTTTCCAGAATTCAAAAGACATGTCGCAGGGAAGAGCGAAGGGGAAAGGCAAAACGTACCTCAAGGGCAAGTGATTTTCAAAGTAAGAAATTAGCTTTTTGTTCCATTGCCGGATAGAAATAGGTACAATCAGAATCCAAGAGGCATCGCTGATCGAGTCGGCGGTGTCTTTCTTTTTGGTTACTCAGCTGTTTTTCTGCGAGACATGAAAATGTGGATTTTCTATTCAACACGATTTGTCCTGTTAGTTTCGGTTGCTTTGTTGATGACCAGCGTTGCCGAAGCGACTGAGAAGCGACCTAACATCATTTATATTTTGGCGGATGATCTAGGTTACGGTGATCTCGGCTGTTATGGTCAAAAATTAATCAAGACTCCCAATATTGACAGTCTGGCGAAGACTGGAATGCGTTTTACTGACCATTATTCCGGGGCTCCAGTTTGCGCGCCTGCCCGATGCGTTTTATTGACGGGACTCCACACGGGTCACTGTCCAATTCGAGGTAATCGAGCTTTGAAATTTGAGGGCAACGTGCCTATTCCAAAATCGTATACCACGCTGGGCGAGGTAATGCAGAAAGCTGGTTACGTGACGGGTGCATTTGGTAAATGGGGGCAAGGTTATCCAGGATCTGTCGGAGATCCAGTGCTTCGAGGGTTTGACCAATTCTTTGGCTACAACTGTCAGCGAGAGGCGCACAACTACTATCCAGGGCATCTTTGGAAGAACGATAAAAAGGTATTATTAACTGGCAATGAAAAAGGCAAGAAGCAGCAATACTCGCATGATTTAATCACTGAACAGGCGTTAAATTTCATTGCGACTCCACGCGATGAGCCATTTTTTGTCTACATCCCTTACACGATTCCTCATACAAGTTTTCAAGTGCCTGATTTAGCGGCTTATCAAGCAAAAAGTTGGTCGGTCAATCAGAAAACACAAGCCGCTATGATCTCGCGGATGGATCGAGATGTCGGAAGAATTATTGAGCAGGTTCAGTCGTTAGGTGCAATTGACAATACATTGATTATTTTTTCATCCGACAATGGCCCCCATGGAGCAGGTAAAACACTCACGCACTTTAATGCTGCCGGTCCACTTCGTGGTAAAAAAGGAGCGACTTACGAAGGAGGAATTAGAGTGCCATTGGTGGTCAGTTGGCCCGGAAAAATTAAGCCAGGCACGGAAAGTGATCACATTTCCGGATTTCAAGATTTGTTTCCAACCTTTGCTGAATTAGCGGGTGCCCGAGTCCCTGCACAAATTGATGGCATTAGCTTTGTTCCTGAGTTATTGGGCCAACCTAATCAAGGAAAACACGAATATCTCTACTGGGAATTGGGTACTTGTCAGGGATTAAGAAAAGAAAATTGGAAGGCAGTCCGCAACAGTACGAAAAACAAGTTGGGCGACGTTGAGATTTATGATCTCACGAATGATATTGGCGAGGCAAACAACCTTGCAGCACAACGTCCAGAACTCGCCACGGATTTTCTGAAATTATTGCAAGCTGCCCGCACACCGTCTGAGCTTTTCCCAGTGCCGGTTCTGGACAACGAACAATGAAATTGAAGCCTTTACTTGCGGTTTGGTTTTTTGGCTTCACGCTGCTCTCACCGTCTCTTGTTGCGCAGTCCATTGAGCCTCGAAATCCTAAACCGATTCAAGCATCAGAAATAGTTGAAGTGACTGCCCAACCATTGGTCGCGCCGGTTTTGATGAAGCCGGGGAAATTGATTTTTGCGGATAGTTTTCAGGAAGGCACAATTCGGCCCCAATGGATTCCGCTGCATCAAACTAGGTGGGACGTTACCAATGGTACGCTTCATGGCATTCCCGCAACAGAAGAATTTCAGAAAAGTCGAAAGAAACACAACGGTGGCACGCCAAGTTCGAAACTGGTGGTGCCGGTAAAAGACTGCATCCTCCAAATATCTTTTAAATTAACGGGCAAGATGAATGGTGCACACTTTGGATTTAATGACGGAACGTTTCAAAGTGGTACTGGGCATGTCGGGCGGGTTACGTTTCACAAACGGGACGGGATTTCGCTGATCAAGGATAAAAACACCAAACTCGAAAACGATCAGGTTGAAGTACTCAAGTCAAATCCATTTAAGATCCAGTCAGACCAATGGTACACCCTTGTGCTGGAAGTCAAAGGCGAGCAAATGGTGATGCAGTTAAAAAATGGGCCAACTTTGAAGGCGCAGAACAAGCGTTTTCTAGCTCCAAAATCCTGGATTAATCTGCCAACGCGTGGTGGTGGGGAAATCTATTATGACGATGTCCGCATTTGGGCACCGCTGAAGGAATAGTAGACTTTGAGGATTAGTTATTTTTGATTAGTTCAAAAGTTCCGTTTTTTAATTGTTGCATCGTAACCAAACGATTGAAATCAACGGACCGAAACGTTTGGAATTTTTGATTAGGCTCCATTATTTCGATCGAGACCGGTGTGTCGGCATTGCCCAATCCGAAGTGAAGTGTCATTTCATTCTGATTTCCCTGTCCAGTACCCGCTTCGATTGCTCTGGTGAAGACGTGTTTCCCAGCAATCACCTTCACTACGGCACTGACTGCGGATCGATTTAAGTCAGTTCCATTCCCGTGTACCAGGACCTTCAACCAATTCGTATTTTCCAACTGATTTTGATAGAGTTTGTTTGCGGTGATTAAATCAAGGTCTCCGTCTCGATCATAATCGGCCCAGGCAGCTTGATAAGTGGGTGGGAGATTTCCTAATTGACTGGCAGAGGTGATGTCCGAAAAATCAAAGCCAGTCAGATTCTTGTAAAGCACGGCGTTGTTTTTTTTGCCGAACGAGGCGGTGCCGTAAACGGTAGTAAAAAACAAGTCAAGATTACCGTCATTGTCAAAATCGCCGACCGTCGGACTGGCATAAGATTCTTGATAAAAAACTCCGGAGGTGCCGCGATCTTCAAATGCATATCCTTTGTCGGATCCGAGATTCTTTAGGAATCTGGATTGAGGCTGGTTACCGCGGCTGTCTCGATGGGCAAAATTGCCAGCGAATAAATCTAACAATCCATCATTGTCAAAGTCTCCCCAGGCAGCGCCAATCGAATGTCCACCACCAAATTCATCGGAAGTGGCAACTGCATTCAGAGTTGACGCCTTGTTCTCAAAATTTCCCGCTCCATCATTCACCCACAACAGATTTGGCTGGAGTCGGTAATTGGAAACGTAGATATCGGGATCACCATCGAGGTCGTAATCACAGGCAGTCACTCCTCTCGCGCGAAATTGAGAATCGGTTCGCGCAAGTCGAAAGGCTGCGCCCTTTTCGTTCATTAGGAATAAGTCGGGGTAGGTGATCCCCTTGCCCCAGTCTTCGTAGCCGCCCACATAGAGATCAATGTACCCATCGCGATTGAAGTCCGCCCAGCATGCTCCAAGAGAGACGCTGGCTGGCAGCTCCGGTAAATCGAAAGGGGCAAACTCCTTACCATCGATATTCTTATAAAGCTTAAAGTTGGACCATGAAAACAGATCAACAAAGCCATCATTATTAAAATCGGCTGCGATTAACTCACCTAATCCAGTTGCTAGGCGAGAAAATTTCTGACCCTGTTCATTTTTCCAGACGGTGCCGCCGCAACAGAGATCTGACCACCCGTCGTTATTTAGGTCTGCCCAGCAGGCTGCGGTACCGCTTAGCTCAAGCCCGAGGCTGGCAGTTTGGTCAATGAATTTGGGAGCCACTGAATTCTGCGCGGTCAGGCTACCCATTGGAGTCAATAACAAGATGGAAAGAAGAAAATAGTGTCGCATTATGCTCTCAGCTTTCTGTTAGTTGTTAAGTTGCCAGAGTCTCCGACTATTTGCAGGTCAGTCGCAAGTGTGTCTCCATCGGTAATTTTAGATCAATGAACTTAGTTGCGAGGGATTTCATTTAATGTGTAATAGGCGTCAGCATGGACAAGTGGTTCCCCCTCGTTTGATCGAATCGCCGGCAGTCTAAAATCGTGCACGTGCCCCTGAACTCGATCGTCAACCTTGAGATTGACGGTCATGAGATCTTCAGAGACAACTGCTTGCGTTGCGACGGGTGTGGTTTGATCGACTTCGGGGCTGCCATAGCCTTGGCGATAAATATGAGTGAAAGTTGCCAATTGGTAGTTGGTAGCGACACTTGCAATTTTGGGATCTACCGGTTTAGTGAAAGTCATCTTAAAACCGTCCACCGTGGCAGATATCGTTTTGATTTCGAAGGGTGTGATTCCGGTCCAATCGAGACGCTGAACGGCGTATGCTTTAGGGCCACGAACTGGCCAGCCACGATTTGTACCTCCAGCAATTAAATTACCATTGGGTGTGAATTGAACTGCTAATAAGCCGGTGTCAAAGCCTTCTCGGAAAGGATAACAGGCACCTTGCCAGACACCATTGATTTTTTCTGTAGTTGCGCGCATCACGACACCGAGGCTGAAGTCGCCGATGAAAATCTGATTTTCAAATGGGCCAAACTTTCCACCTGTGCGATCGACCATGAATCCTGAAATCGACCTCCCCATTCGCTTGTAAGGAAAAACGACGGCGTAGGGAACTAACTCTTTGACCCGTTTTCTTTCCACTTCTAATCGAGAGGGAGTATTCGGGACTGTCGGTGGCGGACCCATCTCCGTGGCTAGCTCGTAGGAGTTAAAGCTGACTGGATGCCCCATAAAACCTCCCGGTTGGAGCACTTTCAACGAGCACGAGCCATTCCACGGGCCTTGGCTCTCGGCATAAAACATGACTCCGTGTTCGTTCGGGCCAATTCCGCAAGGACTACGAATGCCGCTGCACACGGGGATCGAACGTCCATCGGGAGTTATTTTTAAGCACCATCCCCGGAACGGAGCCTTGGAGTGATAGGACTCCGAAAGGCAAAGGGCGACCCAGATGTTTCCTTCTGGGTCGGGTTTGGAACCGAAAGAAAATTCATGATAGTGTCGAAACCCCCAGCGGTCGCTAAGAGTATCGAATTGATCGGCTCGCCCATCATTATTGGTATCTGTGATGCGAGTGACTTCTGTTTGTTGAGTGATATGAAATGCGCCCTTTCGGTAAGCCATTCCAAATATTTCATCCAAGCCGCTGGCGTATTTTTTGAACACTGGTTCTGGATGTTTTTGAAAGATCCCATCAACGAGGAAGATGTCGCCCCTTCGCGTGGCGATAGCAAGTTGTTTTTTGTCCGGCATGACTTCGAAACTGCCTGCTTCAACGGCGAGTTCCGGAGGAAGTGGAACTTCGACCATCTTGTAATATTTTGCCTCTTCTTCGGCAGTCCCCCAATACTCACCAAGGGGTTCTTGTTGGGGCAAGCAAATGAACAGTAACGTTATCAGCGATTCAATGAGTGTCGTGAACATGTTTAATTTTTAAATGGTTATGGTGCTGTCGTTCGTTGGTGGAGACTCGTGAAGTCATTTCCACTCAAATTCAAAAACCGTGTTTTGCGGGCGGCCGCCAATTAAATTAAGTTTGATTTTTAATTGTTTCTCTCCGTCCATTTCAATGATTTCAGCTTGATGCCCTGAGAGAATCGTGACGACGATCTGGTTGTCGATTAAGTATTTTCCCAACCCAAGATCCTTGATTTGTTTTCCCGTGGCGGCCTTTAAAGAAAGGTCGTCTTTATCGGATGGTGAGGTAAGTAGAGTATCGCGCCTCAAAATAATGGATTCATCGCGAGTGGTAATGCTCTCGAAGAAGTCTTCCACTTTTATATTTCCAAATCGGTATAAGAAAGTTGGCGATTGTGTTTCGTCCAATTTGTAACCTAGAAACTGGTGATTGGGCGGGCGCGTGTCGTCCACTTTCCAGGGCAACGAATGACTGTCGAAATCGGGCCCTTTGCTGAAATTAATTGCCCGCTCCATTGGCCTCGCAGTTCCATGGCCTTGTCCCGTCCAGACGCCTCCCGGATCCAGAAACTTTCCTTTCCAGATCATCGCCAGACGCATTTGTTCGGCGTCAAAAGCGAGGTTGACCCCGCCAGGATAGCCAACGCCGATGCCGCGTTTTCCGATGCCCGGGTAGCTTCGACGCAACATTTTTGTTTCGTCGGTTACCACGATTTCAAGCCGCTCTCTGACAACGCCGCGAGGCATTCTTGCCTGACGGCCATCGATTAAATATTGCCAAAGCGACTCGATTTGGTATTGGGAATCCCCTTTGATATCTGCGCGAATAGCGTTTCCGCCTGGCCAAAAAGAGGGCATGACTGTATTTGGACTAAAGGATTGAGGTGCAAGCATGTATTGAAAAAACCACTCTTTTTTCAGGCGATCGGTCATTTCCGTTAGGTCAACTGCAGGCATCGTGTCGGATTGTTTGTACTGATAGGTGTGGCAGGCGACGCAATTAAGACCCTGATTACCTGCCATGCGATGCCCTAGTTCACGCATTTCTTTTTGGTTGTCAATTTTCGCAAACTCCACACTTGGCAATTTATCTTCCGATTGAAATAAATCGATCAAATGGCCAATGTTGGATTCGCCGTATTGCGGCATTCTGGTTTTCATGTACGGTCGGATCGCGCGTGCATTGACCAACACATCTCGTATCCAATTCCGATTCAGTTTTGCACCGACTCCTGAGAGAGTAGGCGGGATCCGGCCTTGATCTCCAAGATTCAGATTAGTCGTTTTAAAATGTGGGTTGCGTGCTTTGGTCACGCCGCCAAGTTCACCGCGATCATGACAGGCGATACAATTGAAAGATTTAAGCGATACAGCGATCTGCTGCTCTTGGCTGAGCTCTTTCAGCGGATTGGTGATTGAGGAAGCGATTGCCAATCGATCTGAGTCACTCAGTTCGTAATTTGGCCAGTCGCCGGTAGCGCTTGAAAGGCACCCCTTGTTCACATTGACGTCCGCTAAGGTCGGGATTTGAGGGGATTCACTGACGGGCAAAACAGTTTGATGGCACGCGCTACAATTGGCATCCATAAATAACTGTTTTCCATTTTTAGCGAGGCTGGGGTTCGTCTTCCAGTGAGTCATGGACTGCGGGGCGTTTTGTAGTAGAAAGGCGGCGATGTCAAGCGTCTCGCGATTTGTGAGAGACATGTTGGGCATCCGACCAGAAGGCCGGACAGCATGTGGGTTTTCCAGAAATTCAACCAGACCAGCCAGTGAATACTTCAATGCGAGTTCACCAAGGGGGATGGATTGGTCGAGTTGCCTTTCCTGAGCGGTTGGATCCCGGGGAGCGTGGCAGGCAACACACCCAAGTGAATGGAATAATTCATCTCCGCGTTTAATAGATTCAGTATTTGTTTTAGCGGGTGTGAATTCGTTGTTGGTGCGTGACGTTAAGAAATGAGTAATCGCAATGGCATCGTCCAGCCGTCGGCTTTTGTCTTTACTTTGAAATAAATTCGGCATGGTTGTACCTGGTTTCAAAGCATGGGGGTTGGCAATGAATTCGGCCAGAAACTCAGGGTTCAAATGCCGTGCTGACCAATTTAAATCGGGGGCCTGCTTGGGATTCGTCAGGGAAAGAGCTGCTTGAGGTCGGTGGCAGGCCGCGCAGTTTAATTCGTTAATGAGATTAATTCCGGTCAGTTCGCTGCTCAGTTCGTGCGTCGTTTCGGTTGCCGTAGCAACTAATTCATCATTAGAGCCACGCTCTTTTAAGTCGATTACATAACGAAGTAGGTCGAGGAATTGCTGGCGATCTTTCAGCTCTTTTATGAGATCATCCGGCATGCTTGATTTTTTGGCGATTCGCATTTCATCGAGATCTTTACGGTTGATCTTCACAACCCGATCAGCTTCGGCAGGGTCGCGCAAGATAATTTGAGCCTCGTTTTCCGCTTGAATGATGCCTGTAAAGATCTCTCCATCTAGTGTCGAAATGATGACGGACTCGTAGTCTTTCTTGATTGTCTTTGAGGGTTCGAGGATTGCTTCGACTAAATAGGTGTCAGTAATGTCCGCGCCTAGTTTTCCAAGATTAGGGCCGATTCTTACACTGTCTGATTGGGCGCGATGACATTTTGCACAATTGATGTTGCCCTGATGAAATAAAATAGCTCCGCGAACAATGTCGCCACCTTCTCTCGCAGCAGCGACAAGTGCTTCCGGGTTTTCAATAAGTAGTTTTTCATTAAGCGTCTGTGCTGACGTTGTTTGCGAAAAAAAGACTAGCAAAAGCAAAAACGAAATAGAGATTATGATTTGCATGGATCTTTCGTTGATAAATCGGAGATTTATACGTTGAGACGGGTAATGAAAAGTGTCCCATCGCCTTAGCTGGAACTAAATTTAGAATCGAAGGCGGTATTTTATGAGTTTATAATATAACCTATTCAGCCACGGACATTGATGCACGATAAAGTTCACAGTGTATTTCTTCGGGTATTGTTTTTTATAAAGAAGTGACGTCATGGCCGAGAAACAGGATCGAGATATTGAAAAAGGGTATACCAGTTCTGAGTTTATCGACGAGCTTAGGTGATTAGCCAATGCGATTAAAAACGAAGATAAGTTCGAAATCCAGATTGCCGGTGAACGAATTTACGTGCCAGTTCGAGCTGTGTTTAATATTGAACCTGAACGAGAAGATGGATTTGAAAAGATCGAATTTCCAATCAAGTGGCCGCTAGACGACAATTAATGGCGATGTTTTGGATGCAAAAATTGAACGGCCTAGTGGTTGGCTGTTTCACAAGTGGTTGCTATGGCCATCGAGAATTTCCGTACAATTGATTGATCTAAGTAGAATTATTCAAAAGCACCCTGAGTAAAAAAATCAGCAAATGGTCGCGCGGTGTATGACTGCCGAAGCGAATTTAGAAAACGTTAGTGATCTTCATCGTCAATCTTAAGAAGTGAAATAAAGATGATCTTAAATAAATGGGTTTCGTTACACGTTTTGGTGAGCACTGTATCGGTGCTTGGCATGATGGCTGGCTTAGCGGCTCAAGAACTTCCGCACTCCTGTGCCCGACCTGACCAGATTGCGATTGCTCATCTCCATCTGGATTTAAAAGTTAATTTTGAGAGTCAAAAGCTGGCTGGGTCGGCAACGATGAAGCTGGATCGCCGCACAGCGGATAAGAAGTTATACCTCGATACTAACGGCCTTAAAATATTTAAGGTTCAATCGCAGCCCGATGGCAAAGAACTGAATTGGAGTTTGGGCGAATATGAGCCGAATCTTGGCCGGTGTCTAAGTATTGAGTTGGCCAAAGGTATTAACGAAATTTCTGTCGATTATGAAAGTCAGCCAGGTGCAGAAGCTGTGCAGTGGCTGGCTCCGGAGCAAACGACTGACAAGAAGTATCCATTTTTGTTTACTCAGTCACAGGCGATTCTTGCCAGGACATGGGTTCCTTGCCAGGACACTCCTGCTGTCCGCATGACGTATTCCGCAAAGATTCAGGTGCCGCCAGAGTTGCTGGCGGTGATGAGTGCGTCGAATCCTCAGAAAAAAAATAAAACGGGTGTTTATGAATTTGAAATGAAACAACCGATTCCTGCCTATTTGTTAGCGTTGGCAGTTGGCGATTTGAAATTTTTAGAACTGGGTCCGCGAAGTGGCGTTTACGCCGAACCTTCCGTCTTAAAAAAAGCGGTGTGGGAATTAGCTGATACCGAGAAGATGATTTCAGCCGCCGAAGCACTTTATGGAGAGTATCGATGGGATCGGTATGATGTGATTTTTCTGCCGTCGAGTTTCCCGTTTGGAGGCATGGAAAATCCGAGATTGACATTTGCGACGCCTACTATTTTGGCTGGCGACCGGTCGCTGGTCGCATTGATTGCTCATGAGTTAGCGCATTCCTGGTCTGGCAATTTGGTGACCAATGCGACGTGGGATGATTTTTGGCTAAATGAAGGCTTTACCGTTTATTTTGAACAGCGAATCATGGAGGCGATTTATGGTCGGGAGTATTCTGAAATGTTGGCGCGGTTGTCATTGGACGGATTGCTGGCAGAGATTAAAGAACTTGAAGCACGTGATACATGGTTAAAACTGGATTTGCGAGGGAGAAACCCGGACGACGGCATGACTTCGATTGCCTACGACAAAGGATATTTCTTTTTGCGGATGCTCGAAGAAAAAGTGGGACGTGAAAAATTTGATCAATTTTTGAAATCTTATTTTAAAAAATTCGCTTTTCAAAGCATGACGACGGAAGGGTTTTTGACTTACTTGCAAGAGAATCTCGGTGAGAAGATTGATTTCAATGCTTGGGTTTACTCGGCCGGACTCCCTGCTGATGTGCCTGTCGTCAAGACCGAGGCGTTGGAGCTTGTCGAACGAGCTGCCCAGGCATTTCTAAACGGACAATCTCTCCCGACTCTTGAAGTTGCTTCCAAAACAAATCAATGGACCACACACCATTGGAACCATTTTTTACGCTCGTTTAAAAATGATCTCAGTCCTGCACAAATGAAACAGTTGGACGACCAGTTTCAATTCACTCAATCGGGTAATTCAGAAATAACGCATGATTGGATGATGCTCGTCATTGGTTCAGGATACGAAGCTGGGTTGCCGCGTCTTGAAGAGTTTTTGACGGAGCAGGGGCGCCGCAAATTCCTCCAGCCTTTGTATGAAAAAATGGCGACGACTCCGGAAGGTTTGAAGCGTGCAAATCGAATCTATGCCAAGGCGCGTCCCGGCTATCATGCCGTTTCACGGCAGACGATCGATCAGATATTGAATTACAGGCCGACAGATGATTAGAGTTTTTAAATCAAGAGTCTGTTTTGATGTTCTTGGTGAGAACTGCATCAGCTAAGTTTTTTTGGCGCACTCGAAATTGTTACGGGTTGAACCGGTCAGGTTCTGGAACCCCTTTCTGAAATATGGAAGTAAGGTGATGAACCCACTTGGGGCACAAGGTCGAGTTTATGGATTGCTGACGGCAAATTTTTCCGTCGTGTAAGTAATTAAGGGTGCGCCCAATCTGATCCTGTGGTTCAGGACGTAGTCGTTGCTGAAATGGTTGACGACATCAAGCCGCTCGTGAATCGGGTATTAACTCAGGAAGAGCAGAACGCTTTAGAATCTGGAACCGTTTTGACTTTACTTAAGAAGCCTCATCAACAGTCTATCTCTGCCACGCTACAATTCCTACTTTTGGCCGTCGTTTGCTTTTGCCGGTTTCGGCTGGTTGCGGGCTCTGCGCCAGTCGGCCTGGCGGTCGAGAGCCTCTAGCTCAATGGTCCGTCCTGAATCTCCTTGGTCCGTCATCCATTGTTCGAGTGCGGTGGTGAGTTCCTGCTGGACGGTTGAGAATTCAGGTTGCCCGAATAAATTCGTTTGACAATAAGGGTCCTTGAGGATGTCGTACAGTTCTTCGGGCGGTCGTTTCAAAAAAAGGTCGGCGCGTTTCCGAGTGCCTACGTCGACATCTCGGGTGTTTTCAAAGAGCTTTCTTGAGACAGGAATGCTGAATTCATTTTCTGGAAACAAATTTCGAATGTAACGGTAGCGATCGCCAACGACCGTACGGACTCCGTAAGGCGCACGGCACCCATTAACGCCAATGGTCGTTTGCATGCTGAATGCATATTGCTTGTGCGTTTGCGTCTTTCCCTGAAGCAGATCGAAGAACGACCTTCCGTCGAGCCCCAAAGGCGTCTCGACACCGGTCACATCAAGTAGCGTAGGTACCACGTCGGTGTATTCAACAATCGCGTTTGTCTCTGAACCTGCGGCAACGACGCCTGGCCAAGAAACCACTAGTCCACTGGCAACCCCGATTTCATAACAAGTCCATTTTCCAAATGGAAAGCCACTTCCTTGTTCGGTAGCTACCATCACGAGTGTCTTTTTTCTTAAATCCAGCTGGTCTAGCATCGCTAGGATTTCTCCGACTTGCCCGTCGAAATAAGTAATTTCAGCAAGATACTTGGCGTACTCTTTTCGATGGTAATCGAATTGTTGAGGTGTCAGGGGCGCGTCGGCGTAGGGCGTTGGGTCTCCTTTGGTGTAAGGGCCGTGAGGCTCGTTGGAGCAGAGGAAAAGACAGAATGGATTGCCGGTTTTTGTTGATTGTTCCAGTAAATTGAAAACCTGGGGGTATCGCCATCCGTTAACCAGAGGGACGTTTCGATCTGTGGGTTCGGCAAATTCCTTAAAATATTCAAACGGGAAAACGGAAGGTGGAGCAATATGTGTTTTACCGTCAAGAACGACTCGGTATTTAGAGTCAGCAAGGAAATGAGGAATGCTCTTTATATTCTCATAGGCTTGCGCATGATTTGGATAGGCACCGCTTTTAACCGGGTAAAGGCCGGTGTAAAGAGCGTGTCGAGTCGGGGAACACATCGGTGCTGCCTGGTAGCACCGGTTGAACGTCATCCCGGTTTTTGCGAGAGAGTTCAAATGAGGCGTTTTAGCCGGGCCACCGTAGAGCTCTAAGTCGAGATAACTGCAGTCATCCGCAAGAATGAAAATTACATTGGGATTTTCATCTACACACGCAACTGAATTCAGTGCGACTGAATTCAGTAAAAGGCAAGTGATGCAATAGAGGATCAGAGTTTTCATTGGCTTAAATCAAATCACTGAGAGTGGGGAATAATTTTTCGGCTAACGTTCAAATACGATAGTTCGAACCGCTTTGGCGGGAAGGGGGCTTCGGAGTTTAACGATATCGCAGTTTAAATTTTTGTCTGTTTGCCAAGCGCCTGTGAAATTGAAATCTACGGGTTGGTTGATTGCAATTTGTTGGCTTTGATCGGTATCGTTGACCATGACTATTACAAGTCTGGAGCGATCGGGGCTTTCAAATCCAGAGACCTGAAGGTTGGAGGGTGATTCGAATTGAATTCGGCGATATCCCGGCTTTACAAAAGCTGAATATTGCCGGAAGGCGTAGTAAGTTTTCGTAGTTTCGAGAAAAGGCTGAAAGCCATCTACGTTTTTTTCCTGAACCAGCACGAGCCCCTCATCGCGGTGTTTTTGGCGTGTATTTGGGTTGGTGACGGCATCCGGTGCGAGACTGTAGACGAGTCCCCACCAAAGGAAAGCATTCGCTTCGGCGTCCACAAGTGTTAAATGAATATAACGCGCTGCTTTGATGGCTTTGTCATGTTCGGTTAGTGTTGGTGTCCAGCCGTAAGTGTGCCAGGCATCTCCATTCCACTGAGCACCCGTGGTCTCCGTCATCCAAAGCCGTTTGCCGGGTAAATATTGCGACCTCAACGAATTTAGCGTCCGCGTGTTGTCGACCAGCGTTTTGATCGGGCCAGCTTGCCCTTCTACAAAGCTGTCGTAAATGTGGTAGGCCGCAACATCAACGTTCGGACTGGTTAGCACAGGAAGATAACGCGCGAATTCAGAGGCTTCAGGGCCAATATAAGCGAGATCGGGCGCTGCGATTTTGATGTTCGCCAGTCCGGCAGCCTGAAGTCGGGGTTTTATTTTCTGCTCGATAAACTCGCGCAAATCATTAGGTGACCAATGACAGGTTTGAGTGCCGGGGTGAGACCAATTGGTTTCATTTTGCACACCCACAGTGGTTACGTTGATTCCCCATTCTAGATATTGTTTGACTCGTCCAACCAACTCGTCAGCCCATTCATCTTTGAGTGAAGGCTTGAGGACATATTGCTCATTGTTGCCGATGGTTTTGACATCGAGCCAATAATCGGGGTCAGGGTGCGTCGCTGATTTTGGCTGCCAGAAAGTTAATAGAACTTCTAGGCTGGGATTCATCTTCATCGCACGTTGCAGGATGCCACGATTTCGATCATCTCCGCCGTTTTTAGACACCTCGCCTTGGGCGCGAATAATATTTACGCCAAGTCCCTCAATGGCGGATGACAATGCTTGGTCGTCAGCATGCGTTCCCCAAAAGGCAATCGATCCTCCAAAACCGTCGATGGTTTGCCTCATTTTTGAACGGTCTAAATTGACTGCTAGTTCGATTTGATTGAGCGGTGGCTCGGGCGCAGCCACCGGAGTGGTCACTGGTGCGGGGTTAGCAGTGCGAGCCTCCTCAATTCGAATCTCTAAGCGCTCCATCGCCAAAGCGAGCCCTTCGGCATGTTTAGGATCGTCGACGAGATTTATCTCTTCTCCTGGATCAAGTTTGAGATGGGTGAGGACACTGGTTTTTATTTTTCCTGATTCGTCTCTCCATTGAGTGTAACGATAATCTTTTATTCGGATGCTGTGCCCCAATAAATTTCCAGCAGGATACGAACTGTAAGCATCGTACCGATGGCCGGATTCCGGTTCGGTAATGAGTTTTCGGAAACTTCTTCCTTGACAGTGGGCAGGAGTTGGAATGCCAGTAAGCTCACACAGCGTTGGGTACAGGTCAATGAGCTCGACGAGCCGTGAAGTTGTTTGCCCTGAAGTCAAACGCGGGTCGCGGATAATCAGAGGGGCGCGAGTATCACATTCGAAATTGGTATGTTTGACCCACGTTGCATGATCACCTAATTTCCAACCATGATCGCCCCAAAGTACAACGATTGTGTTTTCAGCCAGGCCATTCCTTTCTAGGGAATCCAAAATTCGCCCAACACATGCATCCGCATAACTGGTGGCCGCAGCGTACCCATGAAGTAATCGCAGGTTGAGTTCGTTTGAGAAATCAGTCGGTTTTTTACCTTCGAAATCACTGTATTTGTGCATCTCGTGCGCCATTAGGTTTGCAGCGTAGGGTGGGTAGCCTTCGGGAATGGACTGGTTGGGTGGCATTTTAAAATCTTCACGCTCATAGAGGTCCCAGTATTTTTTGGGAGCGGAAAATGGCAAATGCGGTTTGGAAATACCTACGGCAAGGAAGAACGGTTTATTTGGAGTGGTCGATAACTCTCCCAGCAGTTGGACTGTTTTTGCTGCTCGCATCCCGTCGAGATAAGTGTTGTCATGAACATCTGCGGATTCAGTAAGTGGCCCTTTGGCTGGATCGCGCGCGTCGCCAATCTTTCCGCTCGCCAGTGCTTCCTTAAGCGTGTTGAGGTTTTCTGGTTTGGCATAGTCTGGAGCCGACATGTCGATCCATCGATTCCAATTGTCAGGGTCAACACCTGCTCCGGAATGGCCGTGATAAATTTTTCCCAGCCCGATTGTCTCGTATCCTTGTTTGCCAAAGTGCTGATTCAATGTCAAGACATTGGGGTGTCGGTCGCGCCAGTTGGAAACATGGAAGGTTTGCTCACCCGTCAGTGTTGGGTAAAGTCCGCTCATCAGCGAAAGACGGGAAGCACCACACACCGCCTGTTGGCAATAGGCACGATCAAATCGGAGTCCTGAATTGGCCAATCGGTCAATATTCGGTGTGATTGTCTGGTTATCGTAAGTGCCTAGATTCGGTCGTAAATCATCAATTGCAATAAACAAAACGTTTGGACGGTTGTCCTCTTTTTTGGCGGGTTGATCTTCTTTTTCCACAATCGGGTTCATCGGAACTCCAGAATGCATCGGAACTCCAGAATGCATCGGAACTCCAGAGTGCATTGGAACTCCAGAATGGGCTGGATCACCAGAGTGGACTGGCGGATTGCTTGAGGCCAATTGTTTCGCAGGGGTGCTGACTGTTTTCAAAGAGACTGGTTGGCTGAGTTGATCCGAGGAAGAGCCAACGCGTACGAAATATTCTCCGGTGGGGAGGACTCGTTGAAGGTTGCGGTTATGAAAATGAAGATCGTCAGCTGAAATTTGGATTTTGACTGGTTTGGTTTCTCCCGGCTTCAGACTGATTCTCGCAAACCCTTTCAGTTCCAGCCGAGGTCGAGCGATTGGAAATGACTCCCCAGTTACATACACCTGAACAACTTCATCACCGCTCCTGACGCCGCGGTTAGCAACGTCGATGCTGACCTGCACTGACTCTCCGGGGCGAATGGTGGTCTGAGATAATTTCGGAGAGCCATATTCGAATGTCGTGTAGCTCAGTCCGTGGCCAAACGGATAGACTGCTTGCAGAGGAGAATCGACATAATCGAACACATTTCCGCTGCTGTGCTGGTTGTAATGCGCTGGTTGATGGCCAACACTTCGAGGCCAGCTTACGGTTAATTTTCCCGACGGGTTTGTTTTGCCGAACAACACATCTGCCGCAGCATTCCCCGTTTGCTGACCATTGTAGTGGCCCGTTAAGATTGCCGGAATTTTTTCTCCGAGGTCGCCGAGTGAGACCGGCCGTCCATTCATTAAGTAAAGGACGACGGGTTTACCCGTCGCGAGAACTGCGTTGGCAAGTGCCTGTTGCGATTCAGTAAGATCAAATGTCGGGCGATCTCCTCGATGATTGTCTCCCCAGGCCTCTCTACCGAGAAACAGGTTTTCTCCTAATGCGAGGACGACTAAATCAGCAGTTTTGGCGATCTCGACTGCTTCGTTAATTAAGGATTGATTCTCTTCCAGAGTGGCGAATTCAGGTTCATTGACATGGCGCCAGTTTTTGTAGGAGTCCCCAGAATCATTGTGGACGATGACGCATCCTTGGGCGTGTTTGATTTGGATAGAATCCCCAACAGCACTTTGAATTCCCTCCAACAAAGATACGGTCTTCTTAGGTGAACCGGAATAAGAGCCAAGTCGACAGGCGTCCGCGTTTGGCCCAATGACTGCGATGGTCTGAGGGGTTTGTGGATTTAACGGTAAGAGGTTGTTTTCATTTTTCAAAAGTACTAGCGACTGGGCTGCAGCTTTCCGAGCGAGTGCTGTAACCTCAGGATTGTCTACCAGTTGCCTTGCTTTGTTTACATCGAGTTTTGGATTTTCGAAGAGGCCAAGTTCAAATTTTAGATTGAGGACGGCACGGACATTCTCATCAATTGTTTGCGTCGAGACTTTACCTTCGTTGACGAGTTTGACGAGATGTTTGTAACCAAACGCGATGGGAAGTTCCATTTGAAGCCCAGCATTGATTGCCATTTCTGCTGCATTTGCATTTGACGAGCCAATTTTTTGGTACTCACGAACCAATTGGATACCTTGATAATCACCAACGACGAGCCCTTCAAATCCGAGTTGATTTCTCAAGACATCGGTCAGCAACCATGGGTTGACGTGGCAGGGCAGGCCATCGACTTCGTTGAACGCCGGCATGATTGCGGCTGGTTTTGCGTTTTTAATGATGTGTCGAAATGGGTAGATTTCGGTATCCAGCAGATTTCGTTTTCCACCCGGATAGGGTGCGCGGTTTCGTCCACCTTCCGCAGCCGCATACCCGGCAAAGTGTTTCAAAGTCGCTGCTGCGTGTGTTGGTGCAATTTTTCCAATGTCTGAACCCTGGATTCCTCGCACCATTGCGGCACCGAGTCGTGAGACTAAGAACGGGTCTTCACCAAGAGTTTCGTCGACGCGACCCCAGCGAAGGTCCCGTGTCACATCGACAATTGGAGAAAGGACATGGAAGATGCCCCTGGAGCGAGCCTCTCTGCCAGCGTGGTCATAAACTTGTTCGACAAGTTCTTCGTTCCATGAACAACCCAAGCTGATGGCGGCTGGGAACGAAGATGCTTCGAGTCGCATTAATCCGTGAGCAGCTTCTCCATGACGCAAGGCTGGAATTCCTAAGCGAGTATCTTTTAGAAAATAGTCCTGGATAATATTGTGCTGCTTGATATCTTCTTCGATGGTAAGATTTACGGGGCCGATTTCTCCAATCCCAAGAGGCGCAATATCTGCGTAAAATTCCTTGGTGAAGATCTTGCCTTCTTGACGCATTTTCCGCTCGTCATGGTTCCACCAACCTTGGAGCTGGGCAACCTTCTCTTCCAGCGTCATTCGGCTGAGCAGATCTTCAACACGTTCGTTGGTTGGAATTGCTGGATTTTGAAAGGCGTAGCGGTAGGCGACCGGTCCAGCATTTTCACTGGGAAAACCGATGTGCTCAAAGGGTTTGTCGCTGGCGTTAAGAAAGCCCGGTTCGGCCATCTTGTTCAGCCAGCGTTGTTTAATGAGGGGGGCAGATTCCATTCGCGTTTGACCCCAGTCAGTCCACATCTCCTGAGCGTCCCAGTCCGCGTTGATGTAAGACGCTGCTCGAATCACATCTTTGTTTTGCTCGATATGTTCGAAGAATTTTTTGAACCAGGTGTTCCAAATTTTATCAGGGTCTTCTTTGTCAAAGAAAATTCCTCGTGGAGTTGCCTCGGCGATAAACACGGGTTTTTTGACCCGTCGCGCAAATTCAAGCGCAGGCAGGGCATCTTTATCACCGCCCCACCACGAGTAGCCAACCCAATCGTAGTAATCCGCACCGGGATCATATTCTTCGAATTGCCCGGGCTTCACGCTGCTGGAGGAGGCAAAAACTGTAGCGTAGTTTGAGAGGTTTTCTTTTCTTAAAGCATCGACGATCCGGCGAAATGCTTTTTTGAAATTCTCCGGATCATAGTCGTTCCAACTGCCGTCGAATTCATAGCCGATACGAATCAAAAATGGATGTTCCGGATGGTCGGCAATGAACTGCACGAATTCTGCAATGAGGTGGTCAAACGAACCATCGGCAACTTTATCTTCGCAATTCCCTTCCATCGCAATCGCGACGTGCATAATGCAACGATCAAGAAGCGGGGAGTCTAGATACGCCTTTTGATTCATTGGGCCGGACGCCCACTCGGTTTCTGTATTTAGCCCAGCCACCCGCCCTTTGGCAAATGTCTTACCAAAATCATTGGTCCAGCCCTCGGAAAAATAAACGTAGTGGGTAATGCCTGCTGGAACGCCAATGTTGTCTACATAGCCATTCCTATATTCAGCGGTTCCCCCAACGGAGGCATTGTCTTGACCGGCAAAAATAAGAACTTTGCCCGCCTCGGGCGCGAACCGTCCTTGAACTTGCGCAAATCCGGGTGCACAAAACACAAGCGATAGGGCAAATGTTGTGAGGCAAATCAAAAAGTTCTTCATCGTGGATTCTTCGTAACGGCAAGGTAGGAACATGGCTGTTGTTTCGTAGGTGGAGTTGGAATCGAACGGAAATCAAATCGCTGAATTTTCTGAAGGGAGCTGAGCCATCACTAGGCGGAAAATTCTGACGACGGCTAGTGGCGGTATCTTTTTATTTGCAACGCACGAGTTTGGATGCCCATGAGTTCTATTCCTCAATCTACTACGCTGGAGGTGACCTGTCGGTTGGAAAAATGCTCAAAAAAGAGGTTATTTGGCAATCGTTCATGTTTTTAAAGTGAAGTGCTTTCAAGCGATGAAAGTAACGATCGAATCCGAGATTGTTGTAGGGAAAATGCCAGTCGTTTGGGTTGATCGTATCTGGGTATCGCGATTTCGGGTTTGCTATTTGGGCTAGTCGTTTTTTAATTCAACTAACTCCAGAAAGTCAAACTCAGCAGGGTGACCGCCACCGGTAAGATCCTGGCAGGCGAGTCCGATAAAGGAACCCGTAAAACCCCAGTGTTTACCATGATCATCGGAGAGAATGGAGGCATCGAGTTCACTGCCGACACGAGTGTAGGTTTGGTCGTCGTTGGACCAGAAAAACTGTAGCTGGCAATGGTCAATTTCTACTTTGAAGAACAGCTCCTCGGCGGACACGGCGACTGGATGCTCTGCCAGCGGAAACGATGAGACACCGTCATCACAACTGTGAATTTGCAGGCAGGTGCCGAGGTCTTCATCGTAGGTCAGATAGAGATAGTGAAACAGGTGATTGTTGTAATAGACCACCAGTCCAGCCATTTGTTGAAATGAATGGGGTTTGAATCGCAGCCGTGTTTTCGCAACCGCCCGTTGCATCGTTAAACGGCGCGCGAGCATCGCCTGTTCAAAACAGGACTCCAAGGATTCGGAGCCTTGAAGCGTCAGTTTTTTAGGTTCGCGAATCACGCGCGCGGACGGTAACCGTGGTGTCGCATATTGAATCGAATCAAACGGAACTCGCGGAGGTACTTCAGGCCACTGTTGAGATGGCAAATCGGGAGCCGCCACCTCATTGGCTGGTGAGTTACCCCCGCCGACGAGGTAAAGCCAATCATCATCCCGCCATTCAACCTGTTGAATCGCCGTTTCACGACCGAGGTTACAACGTCGTGTATTGGGTAGTGGGCGTCCGCAAAGGTGAGGCATGTACCATTGGCCGGTTTGCGTTTCTACTAGGCTGGCATGTCCCGCCTTTTGAAGGTCGAGGTTTGGATGCCCGTTGGACGTTAAAATTGGATTTTCTGGATGGAGTTCGTAAGGCCCCAGTATATTCCGCGACCGTGCAAGTGTGACCGCGTGTTCGTATTCAGTTCCCCCTTCGGCGGTCAGCAAGTAATACCAGTCATTGCGTTGATATAAATGCGGACCTTCAGTCAGGCCAATTTCGCTCCCTTTGAAAATGAGTTCGGGTTTTCCAGTAAGACGATTTTCGACCGGATCAAATGGCTGGAGTACGATTCCAAGAAATGGATGTTTGTGGGGGCGGTGGTCCCACACCATATTTAGCCAGTATTTCTTGCCATCTGAATCGTGGAATAAAGACGGGTCAAAACCGGACGCATTGATCATGACTGGATCGGACCAGGGGCCTTCGATAGAAGGCGACGTAATCAGAAAGTTCGGCGTATCCTTGGTGGCGGCTTCGTGTTGGTGAACGACGGTATAGCAAAGATAGAACAATCCATCGTGATAACTTAATGCGGGCGCCCAAACCCCTCCAGAACTTGGAACTCCTTTTAAATCCAAGAGGCGCGTTTCCTTGAGGGCATGCGTCAATAGTCGCCAATGGACTAAGTCCCTGGAATGATGAATTTGAACACCCGGGAACCACTCAAAGGTTGAGGTCGCGATAAAGTAGTCATCGTTAACACGGCAGATGGATGGATCCGGATTAAATCCAGGAAGAATGGGGTTGTTGATCATCGACTTATTTTGATCCGAATCGCGTGGCCGTACAACCTAAAAAAGACAATTGAAAATGTCGCAAAGGATATCAGCAGTAATTGGAAATTTAGTCAAATTGAGTCGTTTTAAAGTATTGGATTCACGGGTCGCCTTGGTGGCAGGACTGAAGCGACCCTCGCGGGCAATCGGCGACTGACTTTCAGCGCGGTTGGGTTGGAACCGCTCCCCAGTGGGTGCAAGTTTTCGATGCGGTGTTACAGGCATTCCGCAAAACCTGGTCGGCAGGCGTGCCTTGAAGCCAGCCCATCAAAAATGCAGCCGCAAATGCATCGCCTGCGCCGACGGTATCTTTTACTTCAATGGGGAAGGCAGGCTGAATTATTGTTCCCTGTGCGTTGACGAGCATCGCTCCTTTCTCACCGCTCGTCATCACAATTGCCTCAAGGTCAGCGATCGATTTAATGTGTTGCAATGATGCCTCAAATGATTTTTCGAGAGTAATGTTTAAGGCTTGGCATACAGATGAAAGTTCTTCGTCACTTAATTTAAGAAGGTCGGCGCTCATGACGGAATGAGTGATGGTGTCTTTATTAAAAAAGGGAGCACGTAAGTTAATATCGACAAAGCGAGTCACATTGGATTTTGAGGCGGTCTCAAGGGCTTGATGGATGGTAGATCGAGTGGGTTCGTGACGTTGGCCGAGAGTTCCAAAATAGACGGCATCGGAGTGTGAAATGTGTTCCGCTAAATTCGAATTCCAAACGACATCGTCCCAGGCGGAATCTGGTTCAATCGTAAATTTGGGTTTGCCGGAAGCGTCTAATTCAATCTGGACGATACCAGTGGGGTTGCTGGAAGAGATTTGAATTAATTCGGTCTCAATGCCGTAGTCTGCTAAAGTATCGATGGCGAGTCGGCCTCGCTGGTCATTTCCAACAGCGGTCACCATGGCCACTTCTCCACCTAGAATCGCTGCGTGGCAGGCAAAATTGGCAGGTGCGCCCCCGAATTTTTGGCGGTCGGGAAAGATATCCCAGAGGACTTCGCCGAAAGAAATAATCTGAGGAGGCGTCATTAATCCTACCAATGGGATGCAGTGTATTTGGTGCCGCTGCAATTCAATGTGATCCAGTTTCAACCATGTTGAAAAGAGATTGCAGCGTTAGATTTTCATGAACTAAAAGTTAGGATCAGGCAATGATGTCTGAAATGACCTTTCCAGCGACATCTGTTAGACGGTAATCACGCCCACTGTACCGGTATGTTAACCGTTCATGGTCAAGCCCCATCAAGTGAAGGATGGTGGCATGAAGGTCGTGGACATGCACGCGGTCTTCGACCGCTGTTAAGCCAAATTCGTCGGTTGCTCCATAACTGGTGCCGCCTTTGACACCGCCTCCGGCCATCCAGGTAGTGAATCCGTAATGATCATGGTCGCGTCCCTTCTGTCCTTCAGATGTTGGAGCCCGACCGAATTCACCTCCCCAAATGATCAGGGTTTCATCGAAGAGGCCACGTTGTTTCAGGTCTTTGATCAAGGCTGCAATTCCTTGGTCACAGGCAGTCGCGAGTTTGCGATGGCCATCGACGATATTGCCATGGCCGGTATCCCAAGCAATATCGTAGCCGTCAATGGAGAGTGATAGCTGGACAGTGCGAACCCCTCGCTCAATCAAGCGGCGAGCTAAGAGACAGCCTTTGGCATATTCGCTGTCGCCATACATTTCCAGCGTGGATTTGGTTTCTCGAGACGTATCGAACGCATCGGGGACGGCAAATTGCATTCGGAATGCCATCTCCATTGCCTGAATACTGGCTTCTAATTGTTGATCACCCTGCTGTCGACTGAGGTCTAATTGGTTGAGCCGGGCTAAGAGGTCGGCTTGTTTTCGTTGGTCGACTTTGGGGAGCCATTTGTTTTTAAGGTCATCGAGGATGCGTTCGGGTTTCATATCGTGAATATTAACGTATGTCCCGGTGTAAGCGCCTGGCAAGAATGCGTTACTCCAGTTCGCCAGTTTGTTGCGAGGCTGAGCTCGCGGGCTCATGGCAATGAATCCAGGTAGATTTTGATTTTCGGTGCCGAGTCCATATACCATCCATGAGCCCATGCTGGGTCGGCTTGGCTGCAAATGTCCCGCGTTCATCATCATCATCGCCCCGGCATGCTCGGGGATATCAGTGTGCATCGAATGGATGAAGCAAATGTCGTCAACACATTGAGCGGTGTGTGGAAAAATTTCGCTAACATATTTGCCGCTGTTGCCATACTGTTTGAAAGAATAGGGTGAAGGCATGAGCCCCATTTTAGTATTTCTTAGGGACTTTCGGTCGACACAGTCGGGGCGCTCGCCGGCATGTTTGGCAATATTGGGTTTGTAGTCGAAAGTGTCGACTTGCGAGGGCCCGCCCGGCATGAATAGCTGAATGACGTGCTTTGCTTTTGGAGCAAAATGGGGTGGTTTTGGTGCCAGCGGTGAGGAGTTAAGACCTGTAGGCGCAAACTGACTGCCTAATAGATCTGTTTGCGAAAGAACGCTGGCGAGTCCCATGGTGCCAAAGCCTGCGCCCATTTTTCGTAATGCGTCACGGCGCGTCAGGGATGGGATTGGGTTGCGGTGGAACATGCAATGGACCTGTGTTGGGTTGCTTAAGTAAGAGGGGGTTAACGGATGTACATAAACTCATTCGCACTCAAGAGGACCTGGGCGTACCGATCCCAGTTCGATAAATGATCTGTGTTTTGATCGGTTGTTACAAATTGTAAACCAATTTCGATCTCCTCGAGGGTTGGCTCGCGCTGGTAGAGCCAGCGATAAGCCAACTCAATTTTCTCCGTTTCCGAATTGCCTGACACATTGCTAACTACTGCCTTGTTAAGCCGGAGTGCTAGTGATTTTGCGCGTGCCATCATGAAATCACTATTTAATAGAAAAAGAAACTGTTGCGGAACAATACTATTTGGACGTTGGGCAACGGTCGCTCGCATGAGTGGAAAGTCAAACCGTCGAAGAAAACGATCGGATTCGTAGACATCGCCGTTGCGGCTTACTTTGGCGTAGAGCGTACGGCGTTTATTATTTGTTGTGTCCGGCAGAGATGGTCCACCGGCTTGGATGTCTAACTCGCCGGTGACAGCTAAAAGAGAATCTCGAAACGACTCAATATCCATGCGGCGCGGTGACATTCGCCACAATAAACGGTTGTCGCCGTCGCGACGAAATGCTTCTTGATTATTTTCGCTACTTAATTGATACGTTTGCGAGTTCATGATTTTTCGATGAAGCGATTTCAAGGACCAGCCGTCAGCAACGAATTCGCTTGCCAGCCAATCAAGTAGTTTTGGATGGGTTGGTTTTTCTCCCAGTGTTCCAAAGTTACTAGGTGTGGAAACCAATCCAGCCCCAAAATGATGCATCCAAATACGGTTCACAAAGACGCGTGTGGTAAGCGGGTTTTCGGGGTGAACGATCGCATCAGCGAGCTCGATTCGCCCGCTTCCATTTTGATAGGGCTCAGTGTTTCCGGCCGTAATTAAACGTAGGAATCCCCTTGGGGCGACGGACCCAGTTTTTCGCAAATTACCACGAATTGCAACTTTCATATCTACATTGCCCGTATCACGGAGAGTGTGTGCGGTTTCGTAACCCGGCGGCGGATCCGCGAGCAGTGCTGCCAGGTTGGGCAGCCACTGATCAAGACTTTCCTGTTCATCTAACGTTGCCTCCCGTTTTTCCTGTCGGAGTTTGTTTTTTAGCGGGTTGATTTTCTTATTGAGTGCATCGACTTGCTGTCGGTGTTGGTTAAATTGATTAACGATTTCCGCAGGCGCTAAGGGGCGATCATGTACGGCTGTGTTGTTAAAGATGCCGGCAAGCGAGTAGTAGTCTATTTGTGGGATCGGATCGAACTTGTGATCGTGACATCGCGCGCAAGATCCTGTGATTCCCATAAGTCCACGGGTGAGAGTATCAACTCGATCATCCAGAGTTTCGCCTCTTGCCTGTGCGACACTATCGGGATCGCCGCCATCGGATTGATAGGTTGGCCCCAATGCAAAAAATCCAGTTGCGATGGCCTGGTCGCTTTGAGCGAGAAGGTCACCAGCAATTTGAAGCCTTATAAATTCGTCGATAGGCAGATCATTGTTGAACGACTCAACTACCCAGTCGCGATAACGCCAAGCTTGATCTAGCGGTTTATTGTCCATAAAGCCGCCCCGGCCATCACTGAATCGGGCGACATCCAACCAGTGCCTTGCCCAGCGTTGGCCGTACTGCGGGGTTGCTAATAATTCGTCTACTAAGGTTGCTACCGCGCGGGGGCGATCCTCGGCTGCGGATAAAACAAAAGTATCCACTTGAGCAGGAGTGGGTAGGACGCCGACTAGGTCGTTGTAGATTCGGCGCACTAAAATTACCGGACTTGCCGGGGAGTTGGGTGTTAAGTTTGCAGCGTTCCGTTTGGCAGAGACGAATTGGTCAATTGGGCTAAGGCTAGGGGTCGGGTTTGCACTGAGTGGTGAGGGACGCTTTATCGGTTGCCAAGCCCAATGGTTTTTCCGTGCCGCTTCCCAATCAAAGCTAGACCAGTCAGTTTTTTCGGAAGGCGGACGAGTGCCAGGGGCTGAGGTTACACGTGGCCACGGCGCTCCCATTTCAACCCACTGGGTTAGCGCAGCGATTTGTTCTGGTTTGAGTTTGCCATCGGGGGGCATTTCCATGGAAGTGTAGTTAACAGAATCGATCAACAGGCTATCACTAGGGTGCCCCGGTGAGATTGCGGCCCCTGAGTCGCCGCCAGTGATTAATCCAAGTCGGCTGTCGACGTACAGACCACCTCGAAGTTCCGGTGCGTCGGTACTGTGACAGTGATAGCATTTCTCAACGAGCAGTGGACGTATTTTGGTCTCAAAGAATTCAATCTGTTCGGCTGGAAAATTTGCGGTTGCTTCTACTACCTCTTGCCCAAAGGTTTGGCATGCAAGTGTGCTAATTCCAAGAAAAGAGAACAAGAACGTTCTTTGAATCATGCCAGATGGCGATAGATATTGCTGACTCATGGTGCTCAAGTTTGCAAGGGCAAGAAATGAACGAAAAGGCATCGTCGTCTCGCCGGTGACTTACTCTATGATTTGGTTATAGTCTAATGGAAATAATTGTCGAGGAAATGGATTTTAAGGCGATCGTTTACCGTTGTGCCATCTTATTTTTAGGTGTATTGGAGATGTCAAACGAGCCTGACGTTTTGATAAAGTGTGGTTAAAGCGATGAATGTAACTGAATTTGCTGAACAAATCGTGTTTGGAACGACGCTGGAAGAAAAATTAGCGGCTCCGGGAGATCTTGATTTTTCGGAGGTGACAGAAATGTCGACGGTCGTCCAGTCAATTTCTGCGCCGGGGCGACCTCCGGGTTTGGCGATGCAGTCAATTGCAGGAAAAAATCTCAAACCACCGCGAGATGAAAATCTTGGGAATGATCTGGAACGAGGTCAATTGCTTCATTTTCTTGCCAATCACGAATTGTTGGCGACAGAACTGATGGCTCTCGTTCTGTTGAAGTTTCCGAACGCTCCGTATGCGTTTCGTCGGGGAGTGTTGGTGACACTTCAAGAGGAGCAAGAGCATACGCGAATGTACGTGCGGCGAATGAAAGAATGTGGAGTCGAGTTTGGGAGTTACCCATTGAGTGGTCAGTTTTGGCGAGTCGTTGAGCCGATGCAGTCTCCCCTCGATTTTGTGGCCCGGCTGAGTTTGACGTTTGAGCAAGCGAATCTTGATTACAGTCAACACTTTGCAAAGTTGTTCCATCGTCTGGGAGACCAAGTGACTTCAGATTTGTTATGGCAAATCTATGAGGATGAGATTGGTCATGTGAAACATGGCCTTCAGTGGTTTCGAGAATGGAAAGATGAGAAGCAGACTGACTGGCAGGCCTATCAACATGCGTTGGAATTTCCAATGTCACCGCAGCGAGGCCGGGGCACGTACGGAGCGTTCAACCGCGATGGACGGAAACGAGCTGGATTGAATAATGAGTTTATCGACGCGATGGAGGTGTTCAGTAAATCCAGAGGGCGTTCGACAACGGTCCGCTGGTTTGATCCGGGAGCCGAGTCAGAGCTTGCTGGTGAAACTCACCCCAAGGCGAAAGCTTTGATGCAGCAACTGGAACAAGATTTAGCGATGGTGTTGGTCGCAGTCTCCAAGCCGGATGACGTGGTATTATCAAACCGTCCTCCTTCCAAGCAACTTCGTAAGCACTGGATTGATCGGGGAGTTGAGTTGCCGGAGTTTTTTGCCACTGATCAGCGGGAAAAGTTGGTTGACAGAAAGCTGCGGGACTGCAAGCCTTGGGCTTGGACTCCCAAAAATCACGAAATAACCAATTCCTTTCAATCTTCTCTGCGCCATCCTTCGGCTCCATGGTGTCAAGAGCAGGCTTTGTTGTATCGCAAGTCGTGGAGTGTATCGAAAACGAGAGTGTGGATGGAGCAAGCGGGACGGGGAGGGATGCCTGATTGGCTTGCTAGTCTAGAGGTGTTGGGAAGCCCGGTAAGCAGTTTGCTTGAAGTTGAAGCAGCGCTTCGTGAATTCAAACGAAAGGGCTACGCTTATGCAATATACAAAACAGATCTCGGGGCGGCGGGGCGCGGCCAGCGTAGAGTTGCCTGTGAATTACCAATCGGTCAGCATAATCTCAGGTGGTTAGAAAACGAATTCTCTCGATCACGGGAAGAGGGGTCATTGCCTCGTGGTATTCTCGAGCCGGAGTTATCACGACGAGCGGACATTTCATTTTTGTGGAATTTTGACTTGCCGCAAAAGAACTTGGACTTCATGGGTTGGACACAACCTGTGATTAGCCAAGGACGTCGATTTTCCGGCACCATTTTGGGCGCACCATTTTCAAATTGTGATGCTGAAACTAAGCGATTCTTGCTTGAGAATCGGTGTGCTCGATTGCAACAGACGAGCCAGTGGTTGGCTGAACGTCTAAAGCCAGCGTTGTGTGCGGTTGGGTTCACGGGACAGTTGGGAGTCGATGCTTTTGTTTTCGAGGATCCGACTGGAGCTTTAAAAATAAAACCCATGGTAGAATTGAATCCACGAATGACGATGGGGCACATAGCATTGAGTTTAGAGAAACGTTTATCACCTGGTGTTACCGCAGAGTTTCGAATATTCACGATCGAAGAGTGGAAGGCAGTGAGCGATTCGCTTAATGGACTGCCATACCAAGCGTCATCTACCGCTGGTAAGCGGCAGATAAGGTGGCAGTCTGGTGTGATCCGTTTTGGGGAGCCTGCTTTGGGAACGAAGCATATTCCCGCATTGCTTATCGGTGAGGCGGTATTAGAAAAATGCAGGAAATGTTTGCAATCATGAGCTTGAGTAGAACTCGGCAATCAATTTTCGATTTCAATTGCCTTTAATCGTTCCAGAATTTCTTGGCAGTTCGACATTCGTTTCTCGCGATCTTTCTGCATCATCGACTCGAGCAATTGGAGTAGGTCAGCAGGCATGTGTCGATCCTCAGACGCAAATTCTGGTTCAAAGCTCTTGACCGCTTCGATGGTGGCAATCTGGCTACGCCTGCGGAATACTTGGCTTCCGAAGAGCATTTCATAACCGACAATGCCAACCGAAAAAATATCGCTTCGATAGTCTGCAGGTAGTCCTGTAAGGCATTCGGGCGCCATGTATTCGAGCGTTCCAGAGATCGAGTTCGCCTTTTCTTTGTTTCGGTATTTTTCGTGGGAGAGTCCAAAATCAAGGATTCGGCAGTTTTGCTCGTCTTGGAAGAGCATGATATTGTCAGGCTTGATATCGCGGTGAACGAGCCCACCGATGTGAACGGCGTTTAGGCCTTTTGTAATTTGCGAAAGCAAGCGAACGACGGTCGAGACATCGATGGGGCCTTCTTTGATTTTCGCTCCGAGTGTGCGACCGGTCAAATACTCCATAACGATAAACGGGCGGCCATCGGTTTCACCAACATCAAAAATCTGAACGACGTATGGGCTGGAAATCCTTGCCATCGCACGAGCTTCTTCGAGAAAATGCAGAGTCTGACTTTTCTCTAGTGTTTGCGATTTAAGTGTCTTTAGCGCGACGGTTCTGCGGAGGTAAATGTCTCGAGCTTTTAAGACCGACCCCATGCCTCCGGTGCCGAGAAGAGAGAGAATTTCATAGCGGCCAAACTTCTTCGGTAAATTAGTTTCGTGAGGCTCGGTGGAAACTTCAAAGTCGAGATCGCTTCGTTTACTATCGACGGTGACGGATTTAATCGCGTCACGATCGGCGACGACGGTTTCGCTATGGAGCTGGCCTTCTAAATCAATAGAAGGCGAATCGGGCAACTGTTCCAAGAAAAAGTTCGAATCCGATTCGACAGAGCGATGTCTTTTAACGCTAAAAGTACAAAAAGCATTGCCTTCTTTAGTGCAAGTGATTTGATCGACGGTTATGTCTTCTTCGTAGTGTTCTGCCATTCCTTCCAGAATGCCGTGAGCGAGCGCACAAAGCCCTCGTCGGGAAGTATAGACAACTTCGATTTCATTTTCGCCGACTCGGAAGGACTGAATATTTGCGGGTTGAGCTTTTGAGTTTTGAACTTTAATTGTGGTGTGGATTAGAGTTTCAACATTCATTATGACTTCGAATGTCTTCCACGATGGGTGAAGTAAGTTATGGGCAAAATTAATGAGTTCGCTGGCTGCGAACTTACCCAACTCACGCAAAAGAAATTCAGGTTCCACGGCTAAGGCTTTGCATGCCACGCCGACAATGGCGCCAATGTACTCATCGGGGTATATCTGGACCGGTGAAAAGTGCGTGACCGGGCACCTTGCTTGTTCAAGCAGGTCTAGCCAAGTTTGATTCCCATAGTTTGATTCAACAAACCTTTGGGTGACGCAGTAAATCGTTCCGTGCATTTCTTGTTAGATTCAGATTGTTGGTAGTGCCGGTAGTCAAAAATTCCAAGATTGCAAGGAAACTGATACTTGGTTGCTAGCTAAATCGACCTCGCCGGTTAAAAAGTTGAGCTAACTTCAAACACATCTAATTATGAGTCATGACAAAAGGGAAATCAAACTTCCGATTCTTTCGCCTGTTGCGCTGACCGATGGTAAAAAACAAGGTTATTAAGCCTTGTTGGATACGAGACTATACGGGTTTATTGGGTTTTATTTTAATAAACTAATTGCTGAGTTCGTCTCAAACGCCTTTCAACACAACGGCTAGGGAAGGGAATTCTTCCGGTTCTGATGGTTTATGTCGAATAAACGTCATATTTCCATACGTCATTTTAAAAATAGTTGCGAGGAAAGGCTGCCTGTTTTTTTAATTTAAACCAATGCTGGTTGGGTTACAGCAGATTTGTATCGCGAGATTGTCAACAAATCTCTACTATTGGGCCCTTGCCATTAAGCAAATCTGTAAGTCGGTTTCGAATTTTGTATAGTGCTTGCATCTGTGGTTGGCTGTTAAGCCAAAGGCTTTAAATCGGTCAACGCGAAGTTTCTCGTTCAGCGCTTGGATAGTACTTGATGATGTGTCGCTCCCTTTTCTTTTCGCTCTGGCTACCTTTGGTTTTTACTTCTGTCAGTTTAGGGATTCAGCTAGAAACTAACTCTCTCGGGCAGCGAGTTAATGGTGGAGAATTTTCCCCGGCCGCTCGAAGCGGTGGGAATCTGAGTTCAGATGCCGCGTATGTCGATGGAACCGAGCCGTCTAGTAGGCACTCTCGCAGGCCTCCTGTTGGAATGAAAGCCGAGTGGATTTCTGATTCAGAAACTGGCATGGCAAGTGTCGATCTAAGTGTTTCCCTGCCACTGTTGTTCATTCGAACGCCACCACCAATCGTTAAAGTCGGAGTAAATTATACGTCACTTCAGACTCCTCAATCTTTTGGAATCCCGGAAGGCTTGTTTGAGTATTCTCTAGGAGTTGCTTCGGTCCGTAAGTTAAATGATAAATGGAATGTACGCTCAGTTTTAGGTATCGAGTTGGCAACGGACAATGAAAACCGTTCCAGCGATGCTTGGAGATTTCGGGGTGGAGTGTTTGCGACCTACTCTAAAAATGAGAACTTAAGCTGGACTTTTGGCGCCATTGCAATGGGCCGGCAAGATCTACCCGTTATCCCGGTCATTGGTGCTGTTTGGCAACCCAATTCATCAGTTAGAGTCGACTTGGTCTACCCGCAACCTCGCATCAGCCGATTGTTATTCGACGATGGTCAACGCCAGCAGTGGCTTTACCTCGGTGGTGGTACGAACGGTTCAACGTGGGGCTACCAGCAATTTAATACGATCGACGATCAATTAACCTATAGTGATTTAAGGGTAGTTCTTGGGCTGGAATCGCGACCTGCTGGTTTTTCAGGGAAACCGTTTGTGCGAGGTAAGACGATGCAACTCGAGTTAGGTTACGTCTTTTCGCGTCAACTCGAATTTGAGCAGGAGACTCGTCAGGAATCTCTTGGCGACGCACTAACGCTAAGCCTTTCGACGAAATTCTGAAACCCTCGATAGTTCTGCGGGATTCAAAATCGCAACCTCGAAGTTCTCGCCGGATGCTCATTCGGCTTCAAAGTCACTCATCTTCCCACTGCTCTCTTAGAAACACATCAACGGCATCGACGGTGGGTTGGAACCACTGTTGGTAAATCCAAAAAGGATGCGGCGCTTCGGGAAGAATGATGAGCCGGTTGGGAATCTGGTGATTATTCAGAACCTCGCGCAGTTTTTCTGAGCGACTGCCGGGGTCATCTTTTTCACCGTCAATGAAGAGGATTGGGGGAGTTTGTTTACCGGCATGGAATACAGGCGAGGCCATTTGGTACAGGTCATGGTTTGAATTTGGGGTTTCACCTTGAAGAAAATCAATCATAGCGTGGCCGACGTGGGACTTGGCCGCTGCATTAACTCGTTTTACAGATTCGGGGTTAAGCAAGTCCATCGGTCCACACATGACGATCGCTGCCTGTACACCCGAAGAAAATTTCTGATGCTCTCCCGTTCCTTCGAATTTCCCACTTCCTGTCGTCGTGGCAACGAATCCCGCCAGGTGACCACCCGCTGATCCACCGAGGCAGGCTATTTTCTGGGCGTCAATTTTGAATCTTTTAGCATGCTTTCGCGTCCACCGAATAGCAGCTTTCGCATCATGTACCGCAGCTGGAAAAGGAGCTTCGCCAGACAGGCGATATTCGGGCACGATACAAACGTATCCCTTTTGAGCGAGCGCCTGAGCAAGTGGAGCAAAGAGAGCGGGTCTACCGTTTTGCCATCCTCCGCCAAAATACATTACGATTGCCGGTGATTGACCAACCGGATTTTTGGGCCGATATACATCTAAAGAAAGTCTCCGACGGCGTTTTTGATCAACGTAATTAAAGATGATTGAGCCTTCGGAAATGATGCCATCAGTCATCTCTGGCAGGACTTTAACGCGAGGCTGTCGCTCAACGATGGGTTTAGTTTGAGCTGTCAGAGATTGATAAGAGCACAAACCTGTCATCAAATGCGAGCAAGTAATCGCGATGAAAAATAATCCGTATCGTGACAAGATCATGACGGCGTTTCGATTCTGAAAGTGGTTCAACCGGTGCTGACATTCGTGCTGATTGATTGTGTCAGATAGAGCATCTGTTCGCTGGTAATAGGAATGGTTTTAACGATCTCGAAGTGTTCCGAAATCAACGTATGCCAATCGTCAAAAGTTTTTCGGTTGACGTGCAGTTCTTGCCCCGTACCAGTGGATTCGCCGTTGTGAATTGAAAAAGCTTGACGATCTACTTTTTTAAAATTTTCAAAAAGGCCGGCAACCTGATCGTCATATAAGTGTTCTATGCAGTCTATGCAAACGATACTGGCAAACATCTCGATATTTTCAATTGGTTGCGTGATGTCACCAACCTGCATGTCAGGATTGCTTTCAATTTGGTCAACTCCGCTTGCTTGCAGGCCAAGTTGGCGAATGGCGGTTACGGTTTGTCCCCGGCCACACCCCAGATCCATTACTGGACCACGTAGCCAATCTTGATATTGAGGAAGCAATCTCACGCCAGGGCATCGACCTTGTTCGGCATCGCCGTACCATGGATTTTCATCGTAGATTTTTTGATAGAGTGCTGCCGAGCTTGGACTCGGTAGTTGAACTTCCGAAGACGTACTCTCGACATTGTTATTTGTGGAAGTTGATGGAGTAAGTAACGGGAGATGTTTCCATAAAGTCAACTGTTGTCGTTTGCCATCGTACTGTGCATTGTCAGGTCCAAACTTGTTAATCCACCAGTCAGGTGATTTAACTGTTCGATGCAGGTTGTCTCCATGCAGGTCTTCGACTCCTGATTTTCGACAGGAAACCGAACCTAGGAAGACACCTCCCGGCCGGAGCACACGTAAAATTTCACTGATCGTGGCGTCGATGTCCTGTTCGTCGAGGTGCTCAAGAACATCAAAGCAGGTGATCAGTGAAAAAAAGTGATCTTCAAAAGGTAGTTTTTGAGTGTCGAGAACACAGACTTGCTTGGGTCCGCCGGGGATGTGTTGCATTCGCGTTCGTGCTTGCTGAATGGCTACGTCACTGATATCCACACCGAACACATTGAGGTCAAAGTTTTGTCCAGCGAGATAATTGAGAACGAAGCCGACACCACATCCAATATCTAAAGAACGCCCGGATAACATTTCCAGCTGAGCCGTCGCTTGTACTACCGCGCGAAAACCTGGAGAGTTTTCAGCCAAGTTGTATCTCGTATCTGTTGATACAACGTGATTGTATATTTCGCGATAGTCAGGCATTGGAGGTCATCGACGGGTTGAGAATAAAGACACCGTTATAAAGAAAATAAATCCGAGGGGCAACGTGATCGCGTGGTCTTGGATTTGTACTGCGCGAGTCGGTCGAGCTATTTAGTGTGTCGCATGGGTTGGGTGTGTGATTTGGTTTTTCAAGCTTAAGAATCGAGAATAAGTAACCAAGTGATTTGCTTAATTTTGTATCGGGAAAATTAGATTGGCCAATAAGCGAGTTTGCAGGGTGGATGCTGTCCGATGAAATGTGATTTTGAAAGTCAAGCCAATTAGATTGCGTGATTTGTCTGAGGATTCAAGATTCGATTTGGGAGAAAACGGCCATGCATTTTTATTCTAAGTCCCGTAGGGCTAGTGTTACACCAAGTGGCACTATTTCTGGTGGTTCTTTTAATTATGGCAACTGATCTTGCAGTTTACGGTCCGGGCGTTGGGCCTGAATCGCTTGTATCTGGTGTGATTGATGAGATTGTCGGAACATTTGAAGTTCCACAATTCACGTGGCCTTGACCGATTTATTGGCTGCAAATAATACGTTGGTTGTTTACGCTCCGAGATGTTCATTTAATCTAATCGCCATTTATGTTGCATTGCCTGCTCATGTGGATTCGACAAGTCGCAGCTGGGATCTTGTGGTTGGATTAACCATCGATTGCCGTATTGAAGATTTTCTGCGAAAGATTGTGGATTACGCGCGACGATTTCGGAAAACTGTTGAAAGTCGCTAATACAGGTAATAGATTAAATGCCAAACAGGCAGGGCATTTATCCTACCGGTCTTAAAGGTCTGAATTTTGCGCACGGAGAATAGATAGCGAATGCAATTGGTGAAGATTGATTTCAATATATTGAGACGCATTTTGGCCCAGGCTTGCCAGCGTTGGAGAGTCCAGACATGCTTGATGTGGCTTAGTTGTGCGGGAGTCTTGTTTTGTTTTCCACCGTTTGCAGTAGCTCAAGATAAATCGGCAAGCGATTTTGAGAACCTCTATGAATCAGTTCTTAGGCCAACCTTCCAATCTCATTGTGAAAAATGTCATGGTGCCGATGGTGTTGAAGAAGGAGATGTTAATTTAATAGGTTTAGAAGGTGGCGAATTAGGCAATGGCGTTGAGTTGCTTAGCAGGCTCATCGAGGTGCTTGATTTAGGAGAGATGCCTCCGGAAGGTGAGCCGGATCTTAAGCCTAAAGAGCGACAGCGTCTCATTGTCGAGCTAAAGAAAATACTAAAAGTCGAAGTGCAAAAACTAACGACTTTTGGCCAGGCTCCGATCCGGCGCATGAATCGTTTCCAATATAACAACGCCGTTATAGACTTACTTGATTTGAAGTGCATTGTATTTACGTTACCCGAACGAATGATGCGGGAGCATAAACAATATTTCAAGCCTGCGTCGGGCAAAATGCCAGATGTCGTCACCGTCGGAAATCGACCGCTTGGAAAGTCGCAGATGATCGAGCGACGCCTCGGTGGGGTTGCAGCCTTTCCTCAAGATCTTAGAGCAGAAAATGGGTTTGATAATCGAGGTGATCATTTATCGATGTCCCCGTTGTTGATGGAGTCATTTTTAAAGCTCGGGCAATCAATCACACAGAGTCCAGATTTTGTAAAGCGAAATGTCGGTATTTGGAATGCATTTTTTGAGCCGCCCCAAACAAAAGACTTGTGGAAGTCATCGATTGGCGAGCGATTGAAACCGTTTCTAACCCGGGCATTCCGATCGCCGGTTACTTCCGAGATTCTCGGGCGTTATCTCAAGTTTGCACATGCTCAAATCGATCAGGGTGCCGAGTACACCGAAGTCATGAAATCACTGACGGCAGCGGTAATTTCATCGCCGCGGTTCTTTTACCTTTACGATAAAGTGAGTCAAATAAAGTCGGTGAGCCAACCAGAAACGTCGAGCTCCGTCGATGAATTCGAACTGGCTTCAAGAATGTCGTTTTTTCTGTGGGGAAGTATTCCCGATCAAGCTTTGTTAGATCTAGCGCTACAAGGGAAGTTAAGTACTCCCGAAGAATTGGTCGGGCAATATGAAAGAATGATCAGAGATAAAAAAATCAAACGATTTTGTGATAGTTTTCCTTCGCAATGGCTGCAGTTAGAGCGGATTGTCTCATCGGTTCCCAATCAGGAGTTGTTTCCGCAGTTTTACTTTTCGAAATATCGGGACAGCATGCATATGCTGCTTGAGCCATTGCTTTTGTTTGAGACCGTGTTGATCGAAAACTTACCGATTACACAACTAATCGATTCAGATTTTACTTATCGCTCAAATCGGCTTCAGAACACATACAGGGGGTTTGGAGACAATCCATTGAAAGGTAAAAACGCAGGAGGGGCTGTCGGAGTTTTGACGTTCAATCGTGTTCCAGTTACCGATCGTCGTACTGGAGGCGTCATAACTAATGCGGCGGTAATGACAATGACTTCGGGGCAGGATCGAACTCAGCCTATAACGCGCGGCGCATGGGTGGCGGGAGTTATTTTTAATAATCCGCCGGAACCACCGCCAGCAGATGTGCCGCCGCTGGTAAATAAACCCGGCGGAGAAGAGGCTGGCCTTACTTTGCGCGAACGTCTAGGCTTGCACCGAGAGCGGGCGGATTGTAAAGGCTGTCATGAGCAAATTGACCCGCTTGGTTTTGCACTTGAAAACTATAATCCGATTGGTGCCTGGCGGGAGGGCTATGCCAATGGGCGGAAAATCGATTCCGCAGGTGTTTTATTTCGCAAGCACAGATTTAACGACGTTGTCGAATTCAAAGATGCGATTTTGATGGAAAAAGATCGGTTCGCCCGTGGATTTGCCAAGCACTTGCTGTCTTTCGCGCTGGCTCGGGAAACCAGTGCTGCGGATCAGCTTGCTCTGGATCAGATAGTGGAGGCGACGGCTGAAGACGATTATAAGCTTCAGACGTTAATCAAAAATGTGATCTTAAGTACACCTTTTCAGAACAAAACGACGCCGAAGTAGGCAGTTTCGAATTTGAATTACACTTCATCGCCGACTGTGCGATACGGGACAATGAATATGACTAATCGAAGAAATTTCTTACGCGGACTCAGCGGCGCATTTCTTTCTTTGCCTTGGTTAGAAAGTTTGGCGGCAGGTCAGGCTGCCGTTCCATCGTCGCCATTCCGGATGGCGCATTTTTATGTTCCCATTGGTGTTGTTCGTCGTGGGTTTTTTCCAGGCGAAGCGGAGCATGTGATTCCCAAGGGAAACCTCGGGAACGTCATGAAGTCTCTTGGGAATCAGAATCCTAATTTGAGCGTTTCTCAGCTCGATCAATTGACTCCAACGATGCAGCCACTCGATGAAATCAAAGGCAAGTTAAATTTAATTACTGGTATGGATCGCACTTTCCAGCAAGGAACGGACGTTCACGCACAGTGCGCTTCTTGTTATCTAAGCAGTGCCCGGCCTTACACCATCCAAGGGACGGCGTGGCCGCTTGATCGAACTTTAGACCATTTGGTGGCCGACCACATTGGCTCAAAAACACCATTTTCGACCCTTGAGTTTAGTTGCAACAGCCACCGAGATAATAAAGAGTCGATTTATTTTGATAATATCTCGTGGTATGGAACGGGGCATTTAGCACCGTCGATTCGTGACCCACGAAAAATGTACAAACGACTTTTTTCGACGCAAGAAATCGATCGCTATCGAGACATTACGGATTTAGTGTTGGAAGATGCAAACTCGATGAATCGCGAATTGGGGTATAACGACCGGCAAAAATTCGCCGAGTATTTCGATTCCATACGTTCTATCGAAAAGCAAATGAATCGGCTCGAGGCAATGAAGATTGAATTGTCAAAGGTCAAATTTGAAGAGCCTTCGGAAGCTTATCTCCCACGCGGCGACTATATCCGTTTAATGGGCGACCTGATGGTCGTTGCCTTGCAATCCGGGTTAACGAATGTGGCAACGTTCATGGTAGGTCCGGAGCGATGGGATACGCCCTATCAATTTGATGGTCTTTTTGATAAGCCGCGCAGTCACCATCAGATGTCGCATAATCAAACTAAGATGATTGATGATCTTTTAAAAGTGGATCTTTTTCATATGGAACAATACGCATATCTACTTAAAAAGATGGATCAAATAGAGGAAGGGAACGGCACGACTCTCTTGGATAACACGATCTTTACTTATGGTTCCGGCTTGGGGGATGGTTCCACGCATCAGTATAATGATTTGCCTATTATTATGGCGGGCGGCGGAAGCCACATAAAAACAGGTCAGCACATTAACATGCCGGAAGGAACTCCCCTGGCTAACCTCTGGCTTACACAAGCGAATTTGTTGGGGGTTGGGTTGAAGAGTTTTGCAGACAGCAGTGGCACCATTAGTCAATTAATATCCTAGCTTCAAGTTTAGTGGTTGTGCTGGCAATCAAGGAGGAACTGATGTCGAGTGATCCGGAAAGTCATTTTCTCGCAAACCGCCCCGAACGTCTGATGAGCCTCGATGTGCTTCGCGGTTTCGACATGTTCTGGATCATCGGTGGAAAACAGATTCTGGTTGCAATTTCGGTTTTAACATCTGCAAGTTGGATCGACTGGACGCTGGCCAGAATGAAGCATCCTGAGTGGCACGGGTTTGAACCTTGGGATTTAATATTTCCATTGTTTTTGTTTATTGCCGGCGTTGCTACACCATTATCAATTCAACACCGCCGCCTTCGCGGTGATAGCGACCGCAAGATCTACCGCCACATCATCTTGCGTGGTGTATTGTTGGTTGGTTTAGGGATTATTCACAATGGCCTTCCCGCGGATTGGACTACGATGGATGGTTGGCAAAACCATCGCTACCCGAGTGTTCTCGGGCGGATTGGATTGGCTTATTTGTTCGCAGCCTTGATCGTAATGCATACAGATCTGCGAGGGCGCTTGCTGTGGATTGTCGGATTGCTGGTCGGCTACTGGGCTGCCCTTCGGTTTGTTCCAGTTCCGGGATTTGGTGCTGGTGACTTTGCCCCCGGCCATACCTTGACGGACTATCTTGATCGAATGATGGTCCCGGGGGCTCTTTATCAGGGCGATCGAGACCCTGAGGGATTAGGAGGTGTGATACCAGCAATTGCTACCGCCCTTTTGGGCGCAATCACAGGTCAAATGCTCATGCGCTCGAATCGAAGCGGGATTGAAAAAACGTTGCGAATGTTTCTTGGCGGTTTAGTTTGCCTAGGACTTGGTTGGGCTTGGGACCAGGAGTCGGTATTCCAGTTTCCGATTAACAAAAATCTTTGGTCCAGCTCATTTGTGCTTTACTGTTCAGGTTGGAGTTTGGAATTGTTAGCATTGTTCTATTTGGTGATTGATGTTTGGAAATTTCGATTGGGAGCGACGTTTTTCATCGTCATTGGTGCTAACTCAATCTTTATTTATATGTCGCCTCAGTTCATTGATTTTTATTATACGGCGAACCAAATCCTCGCCGGACCTTTGTCACTCATCCCACGCTTCAGCGAGTTGATTGTTGTTCTAGGTGTTTTCTCGTTGAAATGGTTTTTGTTGTATTTGATGTACCGCAAGAGAATCTTTTTGAAGGTTTAATTGAGACGGCGGCATGGCCGGGATTGAACTATCTTAAGCGGCTATCACATCTATAGCGTGCGATTCTTTCTCGCTGCGATGCGATCCAGGGCTGCCTGTGCGTCGTTGGCGACGTCGATGTTTGCATGGCCCAATGCAAGAGTTTGAAGTGCGAAGATTGCACGTTTCACAACTTCACTTGCCGCTTGTTCTGAGACGGCTACGGCATCCCCAGAGGCCATCATTTCGAGGGCCATGATACTACGGTGAAGTCGGCAAAGTTCTTGCGGGTCGATTGGCGGCCGCACAATGGGTTGGCTTAATAGTTTGGTAATTCGATAGCGGATTTCGGCGGTTTTCGCATCTTTGAGTGCCTGATTGGCGAGCGTGATGGCGTGCGGGCCAAATTTTTTCAACGCAATACTAGCTCGCTCTCGTTCAGAGTACCGATCGCTATTGAGCATCCCGATCAACTTGACGATTTCGTCTTCATCGACTCCTGTCGTGGAGACGCCAATTTTTTCTTCGAGAAAACCGATGAGATCGACACCACCGAGAGCGAGTTTGCGAGTGGTAATCAGGGCATGCTGTGGCGGTCGAGCGCTCATGCGGATCCAAAGGTGTTTAAATGCGTTGGCATCTGCCGGTCGCGGTGGTTGGAGTTTTTTATCTGAGAACAATAGTGAATTAAGGTTCCAAATAATCCCGCGATTATCTTTTTGACCGGACGAACCTGTGACAAGTTTTGCATCGAGTGGTGCAAACGTAACGGAGTTGACATTGTCTTCGTGAGCTTCAAGTGCGGTGATTTTTTGGCGAGTGAGCAGATCCCAAATGATCGCTGAGTCGTCAAGACTGGTGGTCGCAAGAAAACGACTGTCGCTGGAGAAGGCAATCGCTGCAGTTCTCTCAGAGTGTCCAGACAAAACGAATTGTGTCCGGGTTCTCAGGTCCCAGAGATAAACATTATTGTCCTGATTAAAAATTGCTGCCAGATGCAAATTGTCGTCTGAAAACGTAGCATACTTCGGCCGGTTCAGGTTGCCCTGAAGAATAGTTGTCGATTTCTTAGTAAGATCATAGATGGAGAGGTTATAGACTCTGCCTGCTACCGGACTTCGGTAAAATACAACCCGACTTCCATCGCGCGACATGGTTAGCGGTCGTTCGTTTGACTGTTTCCATATTTTCTTGACCAAGAACTTGCCGTCTGAGATTCGAACGGTGTTTACCGCTTTTTCATCCATAATCAAAACGTCTTCTCCATCGGGGGAGAAAAAAGCGGCATAAGCTTGGATGTTCAGATCGAGTTTTAATTCGCCGGTTTGAACGTTCCAGATTTTTGTGTGTTCGGTTTTTCGGTCGTCGCGCTGACCATTGGCGCCAGTCAAAACGTATTTTCCATCTTTGGAAAAATCGACGCATTGAATCGGTTGGTCGTGTCCTGCGAATGTCTGAATCGGTTGATGCGTTTTTGTGTCGTAGACTGTGACAATGTTGTCGCTGTTTCGGGCGGCCAAATATTCGCCGTTGGTGGAATAGGCCAGTTTGTAAAGACCATTGTAGGAAGATTCGTTTTCGCCAAACTGCCAGACTGCGTCAGCAGGAAGTTGGGCGTTGTCCGGTAATGGCTCGGTTCCCGTTTGTCCCAAAGATTGGCCAGCAAGGCAGAGGACTATTAGTAGGGCATGTACCAGAGTGATGGATTGGCGATTACGTTCTTTTATCCACCAGTCACCTTTGCCGGCGGTATCGCTCGCTCGAGCCGACGATCCTGAAAGAACGTGTCTTAAATTTGCAGGGCAGGTGAGCATAAATTACCTAGTTGGTGAACTATTCTCAATCTTTAAGCTCTAGTAAGTTGTGCACCAAGGTAAGCATCGTTGGTGTTTTCACTTGGCGAATGGATGGGGTTCAACCGATATTTTAATTTTACGGGTTGTGTAAAAATTGACAAATCGAATTTTCTGATTGTTTGAGGAATTGCCCTCTCCGACTGACGGTTCTGATTCAGTTTATATCAGGATGAATTAAATCGACATTGTATTTTTTTAGGTAAATTAGGATTCGTTCCTAATTTTGCGGAGTTTCGGAAGGGATTGGACAACTCTGCCCATTGGGAGGCCCAAACTAAACAATGCATTTAAAGGGTGTGTCGACCGAGCCGGATCTTCAAAGAGAACTCTGCCTGTTGAATGGTAGGCTATTCTTGACTTTAGATTTGCCGAAATTAGGGGTGCGTATTGAGAGCGAATCTTTTTCTCAGCTTTTTGGCGAATTGAATACGTTGTATTCAATAACGATCAGATATCTCAGGCCAATGCGAATTCAATCGTCTTGGCGAAAACGGCAGCGATTGAATTGGAGGAACAGCCAGAGAAAGATTCTGCCAAAGAATAGGTCACTTTTTCAGTTCGTAATGTCGTTTGGGTTGACTTAGAATAGCTCCAATGAATCGCGGGTCAGTCATCGAATGAATTCGCGGTTATTAATCAGTTGCGTATTCTCGACATGGGTGAACAGAATGGTCGGAGTAAAGTCGTTTTATCGCGTCGCTGCGATTAGTTTTTTTTTACAAGGTTTCCTAGTCTCTGGTACTGCACAAACGATCGAGTCGGACACTCGGGTGAGTGCGGAGTTGATCTCGGTGGCCAGGATTTGGGACCAAGCACCGCACAACGCTTTTACTGATCTCATTCACTGGAAAGGGAAATTTTATTGTGCTTTTCGAGAGGGGAAGGGGCACGCAGGTGATTTGGGGAAATTGCGAGTACTTGCCTCAGTTGATGGGAAAAAATGGGTTTCGGTTAGCCTGATCGAGGATGCTAATTTTGACCTCCGCGATGCCGCCTTAACGCAAATGCCGGATGGAAAATTAATGGTTCTCGGGGGTGCCCAAATTCCTGGTAAGAGTACCGGGACGTTTGTTTGTTTTAGTGAGGATGGGGTTAAGTTTTCCGATCCTGAAATCGTAATTGAGCCGGGGCGCTGGTTATGGCGTACAACGCGTCATGGCGAAGATTCATTTGGTGTTGCCTACGGTGCCCCCGACCGAGCGAATGCAAGTTCGTTGCTAAAGACCCGTAACGGTCGAACCTACGAGACGGTAGTTTCTGATTTGCTGAATGATGGAGAATGGCCGACAGAAGCACGAATTCGATTTGACGGCGAGGGGACAGCCTACTGCCTTCACCGCCGTGATGGGAAGACCAAAAGAACGGCGATGCTGGGGGTTGCTAAGCCTCCTTATCAAGAATGGAAATGGAAGGATCTTGGGCAACGTCTTGGGGGCCCAAATTTCATCGAGACCCCCAATGGGCAGTGGCTTGCTGTGGGGCGGCTTTACGATGCTCCGGTCCGAACGGGACTAATGCAATTGGATGTTGAACAAGGTTCGATGCGTTCGCTTCTCAAATTTCCCTCAGGTGGAGATACGAGTTATCCAGGAATGGTCTGGCACGATGGTTTTCTGTGGATCAGCTATTATGCTTCGCATGAAGGTAAGACTAGTATCTATCTGGCGAAAGTAAAAATTACAGAAAACGCCTCGGACAAGAATTTGGAAAAGACAATGCCGGTCCGTATTGGGACTCGCCGCGAGTTATTTGTTGACGATTATTTGATTGAAAACAAACAAGATGTTCGTTTTGAATTACACCATCCGCAGTCGACTAAATCAGTATTGGCCTTTGATCGTCCATGGGAGGGGCCATTTTGTGGCTATGTTACCGTTTTCAAGGATGATCAAAAGTATCGAATGTATTATCGGGGTCTACCTAGCGCGGGGGGCGATTGCAGCGATCAGGAAGTTACCTGTTATGCTGAAAGTGAAAATGGGATTGACTGGATCAAACCCGAGCTTGGTTTGTTTGAACATTCTGGAAGCAAGGCAAATAATATCGTGCTTCAGGGGGAGACGCCGGCTTCACATAATTTCAGTCCATTTTTTGACCAAAATCCCGCTGTCGCACCCGAGTCTCGATACAAAGCACTTGGTGGAAGTGCGGATGGCTTAATTGCATTTGTATCACCCGATGGAATTCATTGGAGTCGATTACGGGAGGAGCCGGTTTTTACCGAGGGAATATTTGATTCTCAAAATGTTTCTTTTTGGTCAGAAGCTGAAAACAAATACGTTTGTTATTTCCGAACCTGGACGAAAACGAATTATGGAGGTTTCCGGACGATTAGTCGAACTACGTCAGATGATTTTATTCATTGGTCGAATCCTCTGGTGATGGAATTTGGCGAAACACCGATGGAGCATCTCTATACAAATCAAACGCATCCCTATTTTCGAGCGCCACATCATTACGTTGGACTTGCCGCGAGATTCATGCCGGGGCGACAAGTGCTTAATCCTGCAGAGGCTAAGCGGGTAGGCGTGAATGCCGGGTATTTTGGCGACATTTCCGATACCGTTTTTTTAACCTCGCGCGGTGGTAATCACTACCAGCGCACTTTTCTGGAATCATTCGTAAGGCCCGGGATTGGCTTGGAAAACTGGGTGTCTCGAACGAATTATTCTGCGTTGGGCGTCGTGCCGACAGGGAATAGCGAGATGTCAATTTACATTCAAAAAAATTACGGTCAGCCAAGCGCGTATCTTCAGAGATATAAATTGAGGACCGATGGTTTCGCTTCGTTGGCCTCCGAATATCGTGGAGGTGAATTTACAACTCGACCACTAACGTTTCCAAAATTGACGGATAAAGAACTGCAAGATCACAGAAGTAAATTTGCGGAACTATTGAGGCCAGCCGTGAAGTTGGCAAACGAAAAATTGATGTTTGGAAAACAGGCAATTCAGTTCCGCAGTCCCGCATCTATTAAATTGCCGGAAACAAAATCATTGGGGAATGCGTTGACACTTGCAGTTCATTTACGAAATGTTCCAGCGGGGCATCGGCGTCTGTTCTCGTCTTACGATGGCGGTCCTCCACAAAATGACGAGTTGATTTTTGATATTAATTCTGGAGGAGATTCGGATCAACAAGGTTCGATCCGTTTTTTTGGCGGTGGAGTCAGTTGCGGTGCCCCCATTGCTAAAACCGGTGTCTGGAGTGTGGAGTCGGGAGATTGCAAGAGGCATCACGTCGCGGTCACGTGGCTTGATGGGCTTGTGAAAATTTATTTTGACGGAAGGTTAGTGGGGCAGGGCGGATCAGCAGGGCGAGGGAGTGTTGAGATGGCACTCGGAGATTTGTTATTTGGTGAAGATTACCCACCAACGAGCCGAGACAATGAACCGTTCTTAGGAATTGCAGATGATATTTTAGTGGCGCGTCGTGCGCTTTCGCATCAGCAAATCTCACGCCTTGCTAACTGCGGAGCTGAGTTCGTGCTTGGCGATGAATTGTGCCCGGACGAGCTGTTATTGACGATGGAGTCGAATCGTGAGGGGCAATTGGTGAACAAGGTAAATGGTTCGGTGGCGGATTTGCCTAGAATAGAAATTAAAGCGAAACGCGAATTGACGTTAAATATGTCGACCAGTGCCGCTGGATCGGTTCGAGTCGAAATTCAAGATCAACTTGGCAATCCAATCCCGGGCTTCTCACTTGCGGAATCAGATGTTTTGATTGGTGACAGCCTCTTAGAAGTTGCGTCTTGGAAAGGAAGGACAGACCTAAGTCAGCTAGCTGAGCGGCCTGTTCGATTTCGATTTGTAATGCAAGATGCCAATCTATTCTCAATCAAGATTCGTTAAGCGAAGATCGTCTTGAGAACGACTCGTTACACCTAGTTGGCATAAGGGTTTGTGACCGCAGACGGTTTTTTCTTTTTCTTCGATCGCCAAATATAGCCATCCACAATAAAGTGGTGGATGTTAATGGTAGCTGTGGTTATTAGAATTGCGGATTCTAAACTAAAACCGCATGCAAAATAAATCCACGGCCAGCCAATGAAGAGGAACATGCCAAGGAGCATGCTCATGGCATAGAACGACATTACATGAAATAGTTTTCCCTTGTCGTTTTGAGGTCGCTTGATCATGTCATTGGTGTGGACGATTACAACGATCACAATGTATTGAAGCGAATGGAAAATCGAAGCCCAAAACCATGCATCTTCGTAGGAAAGCGTGACCCACCAAAGGCCATTCATCGCCAGAAGGAGCCAGCAAATCAAAGGAAGCGTTTTTCCTTTATCTTGAAAGCGAAAGAAGCAAATGACAGGAAGTGTAAAAATTAGAACCGCCAAAACAATAGCAGCAATTTCAATGTAGTCATTGACGACGGGGTACACAGAGAGATCGACAAACCAGTTGATCCCGCCTTCTTTAGCCTGCAGGACAGCTCGAATAAATGGGAGCATACAGATCATCCAGAATATGCGTTTTTCTGATTTGTCTAAAAATACTCCTGTGCGATAACAGTATATGAGCGCTAGTCCGTACGCTTGAGCTGCGTAGTGGTACGGTGACCAGGTGATGTATAGCGCCCAAAGTTGATCGCCAAGAATTTTTGGATACGCCACGCAGAGAGTGGTGATGACAACAGCAATTAGTGGGAGCCAAATCGTCGCCCATGTGCGGGAAGGGATTTCTCCGGGTTTGGTATACAAGCGGACGGTTGATGCAGCAAAGTGTGCATAATTAAAGAACAGAAAAACAATGACTTTTGTTCTAAATTCTTGAGGAGTAATTGACGGCTGAATCAGCACCCAAATCACGAATGGAATACTGATCGCTGCGCCAATCAGTGAGTAATCCAAAAGGGGGTTCATGTAGCAGCGGCCAATCAGGGCAGACCAATCCCGAGGCGCGCTTGTTGGAGAGATTTGAGTTGCCATCGAATCTGCCCTAATTTCTTAATGACGTAGCTAGGATGGAAGCGCGTGGTAAGTCTCAGTCCACCACGGGGACGAAATATTAGAGAATTTCATTTCGCTCGCAAACGCGGCTTTTAGCCGATATATCAACAGTTTTTGGAGCTAACTAGGCCTTGCTATCCGTTCTAATACAGAATTGAATCGCTCAGCGATTGCAGCAGATTCCCCGCGTATAATGTTATCCGGTAAATAGTTGAGCTTCCAGCGGTCGAGCAAAGCAGCTCGGAGGCAGGGAATTCGCTCCGGACGCCAGTGTCGTTAAACTAACTAGTTGAGCAAATCTTTGGGATCGACTTCGGTTAGAAACGCTCAAACTTCATTTTGTAATTCCATGAAAATTTAGGTTAGGTAATGAGCGCTGCCAAAATATTGTTCATTTGTTTACTTGTTGGTTTTGGATGGTTTGAATCGATGGTCGTGGCTCAACTAAAACCGCCAGTTCTAAAGTCCCCAGTCGATTTTCAACCGGAGACAATCGACTCTCAAGTCATCATCGGTTACGGCATTGCGATTGGTGACGTCGACGGAGACGGTCGGCCGGATATTTTACTGGCTGATAAAAAGCAGTTTGTGTGGTATCGCAATCCAGACTGGAGGCGATTTGTGATTGCCGAAAATCTGACGGAACGAGATAATGTCTGCATCGCAGCGCGAGATATTGATGGCGACGGAAAGGTTGAGATTGCCGTTGGCGGCCAATGGAACCCGGGTGACACTGAAGATTCGGGTGCGGTTTTTTATCTCCTGCCGGGTCCGGATCGCAAAGAACGCTGGACTTCAATACGCCTTCATCATGAACCGGTTGTTCACCGAATGCGGTGGGTTAAGTTGTCCAATAAAAAATTTGGTTTGGTTGTAGCGCCACTTCATGGCCGTGGAAATAAAAAGGGAAACGGCGCGGGTGTGCGACTGCTGGTTTACAAAATGATAAATGGGGCGGAGAACCCTTGGGAAATCGAGGAAATCGATTCTGAATACCATGTGACTCATAATTTTGACATTGCAAAGACACGTGACGGTGTCGACACGGAAGACATCTTCTACCTTGGCAAAGAGGGTGCAAAGCAAATCAGTTTTCGTGACGGTCAATGGCGTAGTGAGACACTTTCAGGCGTCCAGGGGGGTGGGGAGATCCGGTTTGGTCGAGACGTTACCGGTGCTTCGTTTCTGACAACTATCGAACCGTTTCACGGCACAAGCTTGGTTCTCTACGAGACAAAAATGTCAGCTGAAACTAAACCGCTACCTTACGCCCAGCGGACTGTCCTCGATGCAAAATTCAATCAAGGGCACGCAGTAGCGGTAGGTGATTTTTTAGGGAATGGCCAACGACAGATTGTGGCTGGTTGGAGGGCGCCTAATGAAGATGGTAAATTTGGGATTAAGATTTACTTTCCCGAATCGGGCAATGTCTTGGAACGCCGATGGAATTCATTTTTTGTGGATGAAAACAAAATGGCTTGTGAGGACTTGCGTGTCGCTGATTTAAATGCAGACGGGCGATTGGATATCGTGGCCTCGGGTCGCTCAACTCATAATCTAATTATTTATTGGAATCGTCCGTCAGAATAATTAGAGAGTAAATTAAGTGAGTCCGTCGATTTTACTGACAGAGCCTTCCGTTGATCAAGTATTTGTCTGGCATATTAAGCGAAGAATTCGATTAACGATCGATTCAGCATTTTAAGTTCGACCAAGCCTAGCACAAACCAGTAGAGCGAGTAACAGGATAACGAGAACTGCGCCTGTAAAAATACCGATCGCCAGCCCATGTTGATAGTCGAGTTCAGGCTTGGGCGTATGTTTAAACGGCTTGGCGGAGCGAGTCCACCGAGAGGAGGCAGATCTTTTGCGAGTGCGTTTCCGCTCCGGTTTCTTTTCCCATTTCGGGGCGTTAGGTCGTTTATGTTTTTTCCCGGTTGCGTTTTTGGCCGATCCATTCGCGCTGCGCTGTTTGAAACCGGGGCGGGGTCCCGGTTGGGGATAGGCTCGATTGCTGGAGCTTGTGTTGCGTTTTTGATTTGAGTTAGTTCTGTGGTAACTCGAATTGGTATTGGCACCGGAAGTTGTTCGCTTGGCTTTTTCTTCCGCTCTTTTTTTTCGTTTTTCAATTCTCTTTAGCTTGGCGTCATAGCGGGCACGTTCGGCGGGGTTGGTTAAAACCCCCAGAGCTGCATTTAGTTGCCGAGATCGCTTCGCGGCTTTCCGTTGGTTGGGATGGAGATCCGGGTGATATTTCCGCAACACGTTGCGGTAGGCGCGTCGGATTTCTGGTTCTTTCGCATCGGAGCTGATGTCTAATATTTCGTAATATGACTTAGCCATGTTGCTACTGAACGCTTAGAGTGCTGGAAGTCACGAATGACGAGTGTCTCAATTCCGAGTCGACCACTGAGAGTTCGTCAAAAAAATCGCCTGCCTAGACAATTTAAAACGTCAGTCTAGCGAGGCATCGATCTCAGGGGTAACGATATCCCGGCATTAAATTCTAAAAAATGTAATTTAGATACCCGGTTTTACCCAGGTAACGTCGCCCAGAAAATGGAAATTTAGCAGAGCTAATTTAAGTCTCTTTTATCTTACTGGCTTTTGCGCGTACGGTTCGACGGTCGAGCCCAAGGACTTCGGCAGCTTTTTCATAGCTGCCATATTTTCTGTAGGCTTTTGCGCAATATTCAGACAACAGTTCATCGGATGTCATTGTCACCTCATCAAAAGCCTTGGAAAAATTGCTTTGAATTGTTTTTGAGGGAGGAGTGTATTGGTTGTGGATAATAATATTTCGAACGCACTGTTCAAGCTCACGCATGTTACCAGGCCACTGGTAATTTTCTAAATCAGAAGATTCAAACCAGTTAATGACTGAATCTCGAATCTCCTCGTGTTCACCAGGAGAGATGCGCCGACAAATGAAATCGACTAAAAATCCAAATTCCGAGGGGCGGTCAACAAGTTGTTCAATCAGTGTGGGAGTGGAGATGACGTCAGAGCATAACCGGTAATAAAAGTCCTCTCGAAAAGTGCCTTTGTTTATTTCCAAGGCGAGGTTTCGGTTGGTGGCGCCAATGAACTTTCCTTTGAACTCAAGAGTCTTGCTATCACCAATTCTCTGAAATTGACGTTGTTGAAGAACTCGTAGTAATTTTACCTGAACACTTACATCGAGTTCGCCAATTTCATCTAAGAACACGGTTCCATACCTGCCGGCTGATTCGAGCCAACCCACCCGTTTTGCAATAGCGCCCGTGAATGAGCCTTTTTCATGCCCAAATAATTCTGACTCGATAAGGGTCGGTGAAAATGCAGAAAGATTGAGCGGAAAGAAACGTTCGGAATCAGCATCGACAAACTGGGCTTTGTTTTCATTAAAAGGAACATACTGCGAGAGTCCGACAGCACGGGCAACTAACTCTTTACCGGTGCCTGTATTGCCAACCACTAAAGTGGTTAGCTCATTCATAGAGCTATACAAAGTTTGTCGACTGCGACGCATGTTATGAGTAAAAATGGATTCCCAAATGTTTGCCCGCAGTTTGCAAATTGGCCACGACCGCCCAATCACGCAGTGAAAAATATTTAAAAATGCGCGCTTGACCTGATAAAGACAGGCATAAATATGTTCCGGTTGGTCGTGAGTTGGGATGTTGCGGTCGCTGATTTTCATCCAGTAATCGACCGATTCTAAAAATCTTTCCCAAGCCGATGTTTCAGCCTTGGTATTATCGGGTTGGTTAACTCGTTTTGCGAAATGCTCATAGTAGAGGACGTACCAAACCAGATCGGAATAGAGAAGTAATTCGTCGTCAGTTGCCTGTGCTGACGTGAGTAACTTTGTTCTTGTTGCTTCAGTAAGGGAGAGAACTTTCTGAGTGAGTTTGACGACATTGGGTCGATCCAATTCATCGTTAAGCGACCATGACCAAAAAGGCCGGGTGTTTGGGTCGAACTGATCTCCCAACGCAAGTTTTTCCAATTCCACTCGTTTGGGAAGAAATGGATTGGCGAAAGAAATCTCGGCAATGGTTTCGGCGAGCGTTCTCTCGCGATCAGTAAAAAGCATTGGGAACTCCCGGCGGTCGTTTTGTGCACATTTCAATGTACATCAAACGTACGTCGTGGTCGCTGAGTTTTATTGCTTGTTCCCTATTTGTTTTGTAAGTCATTTGATTTCAATGACTTAAGTTTTTATTTGTTGTTTGGCACGCAGCTTGCAAGGAAAGTTTTCAGATAATCAATGCTCAATTTGAGCGTCCCATTTACTGGAGAGTCCAATGCAAGTTTCAAAAGAACAGTGTTTTACTGACGACGGAGGGCATCGCAATCGAAGCCACCTCCGAGGTTATTGGCTGCCTGCCATGTTGGTGGCGCTCGTGCTCGGGGCAATGCCATCGGGATTGGCGAATGCTTCGGGGCTGTTGGTAGCAAAGGGTGGCTTTGGCGGGCGACTGTTGATCAAGGAGCAAATTGTAAACGTCACGATTAACAATGGAATTGCCGTCACTGAGGTAAATCAAGTTTTCCTTAATACGGAAAGTAGGATTGTTGAAGCTCTTTACACATTCCCTGTCCCGGTCAATGCCAGTGTGAGTAACTTCAGCATGATCATCAATGGTAAAGAGATGATTGGTGAAGTTGTTGAGAAGAAGCGAGCTCGACAAATTTACCAAAGTTATAAGAGAACAAAAAAAGACCCCGGGCTTCTGGAGCAGGTTGATTACAAGACCTTTGAGATGAGAGTGTTCCCAATTCAGCCACACGCTGAACAGCACATCAAAGTGGTTTATTACCAACCGTTGGATGTTGATCATGATTGGTCAACTTATGTTTTCCCATTGGCAACATCGACGAAGGCTGAAAACGAAAAAACAACTGGTAAGTTTGCATTGACGCTTGATATCAAGAGTGAAATTCCTGTGAAAAAAATTACAAGTCATTCACATCCAAATGAGTTTGTAGTTGTGAACCATTCCAGTGATTACGCACAAGCCAGCATGGAAGTAAATGAAGGTGATTTGAGTCGGGACATTGTAATCGCATTTCAATCAAAGCGAGCCAAGACTGGAATCGACTTAATTACCTCGAAACACGAAGGAGAAGATGGCTACTTTTTGATGTCGCTAACAGCCGGTGAGGAGTTGGAAAATACAGCAGGCGGAATGGATTATGTATTTGTAGTCGATATTTCGGGCAGTATGAGAAACGACGGTAAGTTAATGCTTTCTCAAGGGGCAGTGGAGGCGTTTGTAAATTCTCTTGGTGCAGAAGACAAATTTGATGTCATGGTTTTCAACAATGCTCCCAAGATGCTGTTTAGCAAACTAGAAGAGGCGAATGTTAACGCGAAGGAAAAGTTGACTAAGTTTCTGGGTGAGCAATATGCAAAAGGGGGAACAGATCTTCGTCCGGCGATGAACGCAGCGTATCGATATAAGCAACCTGATCGAGAGTTAAATGTAGTCGTTTTGTCGGATGGAATGACTGAGTCTGGCAGCCAGAAAGAGTTGCTTGAACTGATCGCCGACGCTCCAGCCAGTTCTAAAGTCTTTTGCGTTGGGATTGGAAACGAAGTGAACCGGCCGTTGCTAAAGCAGCTAGCTCAGGATGCTGGTGGCTTAGCAACGTTCATTTCGCATGAGGATGATTTTATTCGACAGGCCGATGCTTTTCGACGTAAATTGGTTCATCCCGTGGCGACTGACCTTGTCTTGTCCATCGATGGTGTGCCGGTTTACGACACGCTGCCAGGGGCACTTCCGAATCTGTACCACGGTAAGCCCATTCGGATGATAGGCCGATACAAAGACTTTGGTGAGGGTAACGTGACGTTGAAAGGAACTGTGATGGGCCGTCCGTTTGAGCAGAGTGTCAGTTTTGATTTTCCAAAGCTCAACGCAGACAATCCGCAAATTGATCGAATGTGGGCTTGGTATCAAGTTCAGGGATTGATGGACGAGATGCGGAGAAAAGGAGAATCTTCGGGTCTCGTAGACGAGATTGTCAATTTGTGCGAAGGCTATTCTATCGTAAGCGAGTATGCTTCTTTTATCGTTCTCGAGAATGATAAAGAGTATAAACGATGGAAGATTGACCGACGCAATGCGACGAGAATCCAGCGAGACCGGGCAGCTCGAAAAAAACTTGACGAATCGCTGAAGCAGCTACGAGAAGAATCGATGGCCAATTTAGGTCCGATTGAAAGCGATTCAAAAGAGGAAGAAGTTGCCGAGAAGGTTACGAAGCCGGCAGCCCCCAAAAAGCGAGTTGCTAATAAGGCTCCTCAACGGGGGCAAGATTTGAACTTTGGGACTCAGCCTGTTTCAACCTCGCCTAAAAGGTCAAGCTCAAGAGCGACACCGCCAGTAAAAACCTCACCTTGGCAGCCGACTAGAAATTCCACTCGTAGCAGCAGTAGCAGCAGTAGCAGCAGTAGTAGCAGCAGTTGGGGTGGTGGTGGAGGAGGTGCAATTGATCCGATTACCGGGCTGATCGCTGCAGGAATGGCAGGAGTGGCAGCGGCTCGACGGAAACGAAAGGGAGGTTTGAAAAAAGAGACTGATGTCTCTTAAGGGAAGGTTTTAAGTGATTGATTTCCAGGTCGCCGCTCTTTCGCCTTCAGGTGAGAGAGCGGCTGGGGCCTTGGGGCCAGTCAAGTTTGCGATTGATAGCCGGCGTCCACTATTAGAATCGAGAGAGTCATGTACCAGTTTATCAAAGAAATTCCGATCACGTTTACCGTTGCGGTCGCCACATTGGTTGTTTTCTTAGCTCCTGGTTTTGAAAGTTTGCTTGATTTTCAAACGAATTCACCAGTTTTGCATCAATTGGCTCAACTGTTTACATGCCACGCCGCTCATTGGTCGTTTGACCATCTCGTTTGGGATCTGGTAATGTTTGTCACGATGGGTGTTATTTGCGAACGTAGAAATTCAGTTCAATTTGCAATCGCGTTGGCATTGTCAGCGATCGCGATTCCCTTGTTTGTTTCTCATTTTTCGTTGGATGTAAATTCTTATCGAGGTTTGAGCGGATTGGATACGGCTTTATTTGGCTTGGCAGTCGTGTATTTAGTTGACAGTTCGATTCGAGAAAAAAACTGGCCCGGTGTGGGGTTATATTGTTTTTTGTTTGTCGGGATGATGGTGAAAATAGGCTACGAGTACTTTGCCGGTGATACCTTGTTCGTCAGTAGCGATGGATTCACCGCGGTTCCGATTGCTCATCTTGTGGGTGCGGTCATCGGCACGGCAATCGGGCTGCTTGAGGTTATACGGATGCCTCCTATCCCATTCTCATGGCGAAACGCATTTCAGCAAACACAAGTGCCTGGCTAGTCGCCGGTGCATCTTGGGTTGTCCAAGGACGGCATAACGGCCAGCCTTGTAAGACTCAAAGTTCAGTTAGTCACTCTCATTGCCGGGTGAGAATGACCTGATGCGGTCCTTGCTTTTTTCCATCGAAATCAGCGATAACTGACAGAGTAGTTTTACCTTGTGGAATGTCGATAAGATCGACGTGGCCTCTCTGTTGTCCCGCGGGGATTTCGATTGTCTGCGAGAGGTTGCCCACTTTGATCAATGCTTTACCCTTTGGCGGTGAATAATTAAAAATGATCTCGATCTCGTAAGACATTGGTTTCTCTGCTTCCAACAACCAGGAGCCATTGGAATCGCGAGCCCAGGGCTTGCCCTGTGAGTGTCGCCAGTCTTGCCGAGTCAAGACCGTTTTGGGTTCGTAGTCGGTACCGACAAAAATTCGGGGAGGGGCATAGTTGTCGGGGCGGGTGGCACTGACATCTTCGAACCATGATTCATAGTTTGCTTTTAACCGGGCGACAACCTCCGGCTGTTTAACTGCAATGTTGTTTTGTTGTCGCGGGTCTTGCTTGAGATTGTAGAGTTCCAATTTGACTTCGCCATCAAATTTCTCATTTCCAAATCCACTGGGATGTACAAGTTTCCAAGGTCCGTTGTGAAGTGCAAAATGATGATAAAGCTGTGGTTTATCTCCGCGATGAGTTTGGAACACGAGTGACCGGTTGGGCCAGTCTGGGAGGTCGTTGACAAGTAGTGGAAGAAAGCTCCGACCGTCGATGGGGTGGGTTGGGGTACTCTCGATCGAACAGGCATCGAGGAGCGTTGGAAGTACATCGATATGAGCACACATTAAATTCGATCGATGCCCTGATTTGACTTTGGCTGGCCAGTGAAAGAGTAAGGGTGACCTGATTCCACCATCGTCGACATGAGTTTTCATGCCCCGCATGTTACCCACAAATCTCATCGAATTTGGCCCGTTGTCATTAAGGTAAATGACAATTGTGTTTTTCAACACTCCCAAAGATTCAAGGTGTTCAAAAAGTCTGCCTACATTGACGTCAATGTTCGTGATCATTGCGGCAATCCGAGCCAGTTTGTCGTTCTCTTTTTCCAAACGTTTTTCGTTGAGTTTGTAAATCAGAATAGGCGAAAAATCGACTTGGCGATATTTTTCATAAAGCGCTGCAGGAACATCGTGAAATGGCCCATGGGGAGCGTTGGTTGCGATGTAGGTAAAGAAGTTTTTCTTGGCGTTGACACTTTCATCAATGAACTCCATGGCTGCATCAAAGTAAAGGTCGGTGCAGTATCCTTTCATCGGCGTTTCGATTCCATTTTTAATTAGCGTGGGATCGGTATATTTTCCCTCGGCTCCAATTGGGTCAGAAGGTTGACCAATTCCTCCGCCGCGGTGGAGCAGACTGTCCTGAAACCCTTGGTCATTGGCGCGCAGTGGATAGTTGTCTCCGAGATGCCACTTGCCATAGATTCCCGTTTGATATCCTGCGTCGTGGAGATATTCCGCAATAGTTTTTTCATCGGGATCCATCATTGCTCGACCAATATAAGTGTCGATGCACCGCGTTCGATAATTGTACCTTCCTGTCATGAGGCTCGCCCGTGTAGGAGCGCAAACAGGGCTAACGTAAAAATTTGTTAAGCACCCGCCGTTTTTGAACATGGAGTCGAGTGCAGGGGTTTCAATTAGCGGATTCCCCTGAAATCCATAATCGCCGCCACCCTGGTCGTCGCTCATGATGACAACAACATTGGGGCGTTGGTTCTCTGCCAGCGCTGTGACAGGAATTGCAAAACCCATCGACACACAAAACAGAAACATCCAAAGATTAAAAAAATTAAATATCGAGCGATTCATAGATCGGTTGCATCCTGTTGTAATGATTCGGAAGGTTATGTTTTCACTCTGAAGCAATTTTCGATTAGCGATTACAGTTCGTGTCGAATCATCCTAAACGATAGTCGGCTCATTCCAAAATTATTTGTGGCGGAGAAGTTAGTTGGTTTGCACAAGAGGTTTTCAGAGTTTGACGGTCAATCGGTAGCACCCGTGGACATAAAAATAGATTCAAGCCCGTGGAAATGATAAGTGTTGGAATAAATGGGTTTTGTATCGAGTTGGACTTGAGGCAATCGTTGTAGAAAAACTGGAATTGAGATTTGAATTTCCAATCTCGCCAGCGGTGCCCCCAGGCAATAGTGGATACCCCCACCAAAGCTCAAATGAGGATTGGGATGCCGGTCTAGTTGAAGTTCATGGGGGTTGCGAAAGACAGTCGAGTCGCGATTGGCGGCACCGAGAATTAGGGCTACCTCTTGTCCTGTCTCAAAATGGTGTCCACCAATCTCCAGAGGTTCGAGAACCCAGCGGTTGAATTGGTGCAATGGAGTGTCAAATCTTAATAACTCCTCGACGGCCGATTTACTAAACGAAGTATCGCCTGAGCCATGGTTTCGCCAAAGCGCTAACTGCTGTGGGTTATTTAAGAGTGCGACCATTCCATTGCCAAGAACATTGACGGTTGCCTCATGACCGGCATTGAGCAATAAGATACAGTTTGCGATCAGCTCATCTTCGCTGAGGCGATCGCCGACTGATTCGACTTCGATTAATTTACTAATTAGGTCCTCGCGTGGGTGCCTGCGCCTTTTTTGTACCAAAGACTTAAGGTAGCTTACGAATTCACGTGAGGATTCAACAGCAGTCGCTTCCATTTCCGGCGTTCTTTGCATCTCATACATTTTGATCATATTGTGTGACCAGCGCAGCAGTTCCGGCGCCATCGATTCGGGAACGCCAAGCATTTCAGCAATGACAATCACAGGGATGGGGGTTGCGTATCGTTCTTTGAAATCAAAGCTGCTGCCCCCGCAATTATCTTCGATTTCGTCAATCAGCTGATGGCATAGTTCTTCGATCCGTCCTCGTTGACGCTCAATTTCCCTCGCCACGAATCCCTTTTGGACGAGGCCCCGCAAGCGGGTATGGGAGGGTGGCTCGAGCCCTAGCATGGAATGTCGATCGACATCGAAAAAGGGTTTTATTTTGGAAGGAATGGCAGGAAGCCCTAATTCCTCTCGCGATTTCAGGTGATCGATTTGTCGACCGAAACGCCGATCCCGCAACAGAGATGAAACGTCCTGGTGATTAACAAAAGTCCAAAGTCGATGTTCTTGCCAGTAGAACATCGGACATTGTTGCTGAAGTTTTTCGTAATAAGGATAGGGATTGTTATAAAAGTCTTTGTCGCGAATATTTAGACTGACGGTTTGTTTTTTAGGGTTGATCTGCATGAGCACCTAATTTGAGGCCGCGGTCACTAAAGATTAGCTCACGATCATAACCGCTTTTCACGGTCAATGTTGGATTGAACGGTTGATGTCCGCTGTCTCACTGAGCTCAATTGAACCAGATTGCAAAACCAAATAGATCACCTCCAAAGGCCTCTTGGAACTGCCTCCATTTTTCAGGACTGGTGACATTTCCCCGTTCTACATGCGGGAGAGCGCCAGTACCGTGAATAAAAAGTATTAAATCAAAATTTTTCGGCTCCGTCAGAAATCGTTTGACATTAAAGCCGCGGTCTTTGGCTTCTCCCCGCCAAAACGGGAGTAGTTTTTTGCCATCTAAGATGGCCTCGGATTCGTCTAGAATCGCCTGCCACGCAGTCAGTGTTTGATCGTTGGGGCGAAAGGGAGATACCAAGGTCGTTTGCCTGGAGTTGGGAATCCACTCCCGGTCATTGTCGGTTTCTTTAGCAAGAGCACGCCACATTTCACGACTTAATTCAACGACTTTTTTCAAATGTTTATGAATTCGTTTTACTCGTTCTGGCTCTTTTAGTTTGAAATTTGAGTTATGGAATGATGCCAAAATATCAAGCAATGTGTTTCGATCAAAAATGGAATTGTATTGCTTGCCTTTCGATGCTTCAAACTCTTCTTTCATAAATTCGTGCTTGAATTTGACCTTTGGAAATAAGCGATATGCGGCGACGTCCCAAAGCGCTTCTGCGTCATAAGCCAAAGCAAATTCAAGCAAGCTTCGAAGAACGTGGGTATAACCTCGCAGCCAGATGGCGTCGGCATAATCGAAGGCGATGACTGTTGTAGGCCTGCATCTTGGTGGAATTTTTTTAAGGTCAAATAACTCGTCTAGAAAAGCATTCAAGTCCTCCGATTTGTTTTTTTCCCCATCTCCATTGATGTCAAAATGAATCTCAAATAAGTGAAGTGGAAGCTTTATATTTTTCGACTCTATCTTTGCGAGGGTTTGATCTGCCTTTTCGAGATCTTTTATCATTTTCTTAAAAACCTGCCGCACCGATTCGTATTCAATTTGTTCGGGGTTTGGATTGTTGGGTACCGGCAATCGAAAGAATGGCAAAATTGCATTTCTCGTATTGCCGTTAATTCCGTATCGATACCAGCTCTTGGAAAGGTGATCTAAGGATTGCATAAATTGAAGTGTGCCGAGTCCAAGTCGTGCTTGATCGTCTTTTGGGTGTTTCTCAAGATGAACTTTGAGATCTCGTTCCCCCTGGGAAAATTTTCCCGTGAGCAGATACTTTTCCACCAATGGTTGTTGCTGACCCCACGCAAAACTGTTGGCAAGCAGAAGTAGGCTACACGTCATCAAGGTGATTTTGCTAAACATGAGTTGTTTGTTCCATTTTGAGTTGTTGGCTTGGCCAGCGATTTCGATTGTTCCTACTCGAGTGTATTGGATTCGGTTTTAACAAATCAGTTCTGGAGTTTGAAATTCTGAAAACCCTATCATTTGGAATCTGCGACGGGGGGATAGCAAAGGTCGTTCCAATTTTCTGACCAAGCATAATCGGTGATGATTTTCAATACGACAAAAACAAGGCTTTCCAGCACAATTCCACATTGCTTGACTATTTTACGGTTGAGTTTGCTTCCAAAAGTGGCAGCTCCGTGAATCAACTGGCATCGCACCAAATAAATTCGACTAAAAACTTGGTGTAAGATTTGGCAGTAATTTTCCTCGCTGTACATGCGTTGAATTGAAATTTCATCGCGGCGTTGATTGAACCGTTTTTCTGTACTAAGTGTTTTCCAGAAGTACTTATTAACAAATGGATCCGAACAAATTTGGCTAACGCGTGTTTGTTGCTCGATGAGGCAGGCCTCGATTAAGGAATCTTTGTCACACTCTTCCATGACGGTCAAGAATCCGGTAAGCGCGCGGCCATCCCTTTCGGGTTCGTGATCGCATGAATTCCAGCGGCCAAAAAGTGAATTGAGTCCGATCCAGCGGAAGATCAGTTTTTCGTCAAGTTTGTCATCTTGGTCTTCGCATTCCGCAGCGGCGAGCCAACTGAACGCACGGTGCATTCGCACGGCCAGCGGGTGTTGTGGACAGGCACGTTGCAATCGCTGTTTGGTTGAATCCCAGTAAATTTTTAAGTCTTCAACCTTGTCCTGTGGCGGAGAGTCATGCATGAGCGTGATCTTTTTGTTCGAATTTGCTGAGTCGCATTGCTGAGATTTGATTAACATTTCCTATTTGATTTCGCGGAGCCTAGAAATGCAAACCTTGTTCAGCCCCGATGGGGGAGTTTGTGGTTGGGAGAAGTCAAACTGATTTGTTTTATGGCTTTATTTCTTAAGTTTTTGATTTCAATTGGCTTCAGTAAAAGGCAGAATATGGACAGGATAAAAACTATATTTA
>CALKNI010000004.1 GCA_938091115.1 uncultured Pirellulaceae bacterium
GAAAAGCTCTACTCGCACTCCACCCATCAAACTCAAAAGTCCAAAAAACGCTCCAGCTTCTCACGAGAGTGAATTCCAATTTGTCAGACGAACGATTTCCCCAAAAGAATCAAATAAGTCCTGCCTCCCCTAGGTCGTAAAAACTTGTTGATTCCTAAGAAAATTTCGGTTTGTGCAATGGAAACCGCAAGCCTAATTCGATAATCTGAGGTAAAGTTAACGTCAAAGAAGCAACCCACGGAGGGTTGTCAAAAAGAAACCAAATTTTCTGTGAACGAACTAATTCCAAAAAATCGGGTTTCCGACGGAAATCTCGGACAAACTCGAGCCTGTGATGCGAAACCTCCGCATTTTGAAAAGAGTTGTCTTGGCACTTCCTTCATGGACGAATCCCGGCCTGTGACGACGATCGGCATTGATTAATGAACGTATTCAGTCGAGCTTACATCGACAGTTTATTTGACGACTACCAACAAGATCCAAGTTCGTTGCCACCTGAATGGCAAACCTATTTTGAGAACTTTGATCCCGAGAACAGTGAGATCGACTTTTCGTCGCTTCCGGTAGTCTCAAATTCTTCTGCCTCCGCTCCAGACCACAACACGACCAACAGTCGCAGCGTGGCTCAATTGCAAGACCGCGTAGACCAACTCATTCGAGGTTATCGCGTCCGTGGGCACCTCGAGGCGAGAATTGACCCCCTCGGTCGGCCTCGGGCTACCAATAATGAACTGAATCCAGAATCCTATGGCCTACTGCCATCCGATTTTCCCAAGAACTTTTCCGCGCGTACTGTCGATGGCCAAAATTTCAGATCGCTCGAAGAGATCCTTGATCTAATGCGGCAAACGTACTGTCGCTCCATTGGCGTCCAGTTCATGCACATCGATGACCATGACGTTCGCAACTGGCTGCAAACACGAATGGAAGGTTCGCGCAATCGGATGCAACTGCACCGAAAAACACAGTTAAGGATTCTGACCAAACTGACGGACGCCGTCATTTTCGAAGAATTCATGCGTAAGAAATTCTTGGGCGCCAAAACCTTTTCACTCGAGGGCGCTGAAACTCTCATCCCGTTACTCGATCTCGCACTTGAGAAAGCCGGTGACCATGGCGTTAAGCAAGTCGTTCTGGGAATGGCTCATCGCGGCCGCCTAAACGTACTTGCTAATATCATGGGCAAACGGGCACAAAACATCTTCTGGGGTTTCGATGATCCAGATCCGGAAAAACACCGCGGCGGCGGTGATGTGCTCTATCACCTAGGCCACAGTAACGATTGGGTTACCAGCAAAGGTAAAAAAGTTCACATCTCACTTTGTTTTAATCCCAGCCACCTCGAATTCGTCAATCCAGTTGCCATGGGGCGGTGCCGAAGCAAACAAGATCGCACTGCTGATATCGACCAATCGGAAACCATGACGGTTTTGATTCATGGCGACGCTGCCTTCGCAGGCGAGGGGGTTGTGCAGGAAACACTCAATTTGAGCCAACTTGACGGCTACAAAGTCGGCGGAACGCTTCACGTCATAGTCAACAATCAAGTTGGCTTTACCACGGACTGCCACGACAGTCGTTCGACAACGTACGCAAGCGATGTCGCAAAGATGTTGCAAATCCCAATCTTTCACGTCAACGGAGAAGACCCCGAAGCCGTCGCTCAAGTTGTCAACCTGGCGATGGAATTCCGACGCGCCTTCAACCGAGACGTCGTAATCGACATGTATTGCTACCGAAGGCTCGGGCACAATGAAAGTGACGAACCACGTTTCACTCAACCGTTGATGTACAAATCTATCGATAGTCGACCGACAATCCGCGACAGTTACCTCAAACGACTTCTGAAAATGCAAGAAGTTACTCAGGAAGAGGCCGACCTAATTGCCGAACAGCGCGGAACCAAACTCCAGGACGAGTTTGAATCCACAAAAAGTGGTGGCTTCACACCAGATACGCAAACGCTTGAAGGTTTGTGGGCAGGCTACTATGGAGGGAAAGAGCGGTCTGATGATGAAGCGGATACTACGGTCTCCGAAGCAGCGTTAACCGAGGTTATTCGCAATTCGGCGACTGTGCCGGAAACATTCAATCTGCATCGCAAGTTAAAGCGAGTACTTGAGGCCCGGGTCGACTCAGCCAACGGCAATCGGGCAATTGATTGGGCCACCGCCGAACTTGCAGCACTGGGTACCCTTGCGATGGAAGGCCATCCTATCCGTCTTTCGGGGCAAGATTGCGGTCGTGGAACCTTCAGCCAACGCCACGCAGTTCTGCATGATACTCAATCAGCCGAATCCTATACTCCTCTCAACCACCTAGGAGAATCTCAGGCCCGGGTCAACATTATCAACAGCCCTCTGAGCGAAGCCGGAGTTCTCGGATTTGACTACGGCTATAGCCTCGATGCCCCCGACGGCCTTATAATCTGGGAAGCCCAATTTGGTGACTTCTTCAATGCGGCTCAAGTGATTGTCGATCAATTTATCTGCAGTGCGGAAGACAAATGGGATCGACTGAGTGGCTTGACCATGTTCCTTCCTCACGGCTTCGAAGGGGCTGGCCCGGAACATTGCAGCGGTCGGCTTGAAAGATTCTTGACTTCGGCCGCGGAACATAATTTTCAGGTCGCCATTCCGACGACGGCCGCGCAACACTTCCACCTGCTCCGACGTCAAGTCAAACGGAAGTGGCGTAAGCCTTTGGTTGTATTCACCCCGAAGAGCCTACTTCGAGAACCGTACGTCGCTTCGCCGATTGAGCAGTTTACCGAAGGTCATTTCCAGCGGGTCATCGCCGACGAGGCAGTTCGCAATGACAGTGCACCACAACGTGTACTTTTGACCGCCGGGAAAATTGGAGTCGAACTACTCAAAGCGAGAGAACTTGCTGAACGAACTGATTTCGCCGTCATTAGAGTCGAGCAACTTTACCCCTTGCCTCACAAAGAAATTGAGGCATGCCTCAGTCAATACGCTTCGGGCACTCCGGTGTTCTGGGTCCAGGAAGAACCTAGAAACATGGGAGCCTGGTACTTCATGAAAGTCAAATGGGATGAGTTTGGGCTCGAAGAAAAATGGCCATTGAAAGTCATCTGCCGACCCGAATCGGCCAGCCCTTCAACTGGCTCTAAAAAATCTCATAAAATTGAACAAGAGGAAATTATGAACACGGCGATGAGTTTCCAAAAAACCGCTAACGTCTAAACACACTGTTCAAAACTGGACGGGAAACCGCCCCGTCAATTTTCGTTTAATCA
>CALKNI010000005.1 GCA_938091115.1 uncultured Pirellulaceae bacterium
CTGTTCCCCTTACTTCAAACGCCAATGAGGGAACATTTTTCATCGTCGGAACTGCCGAGAGAGTTTCTGGGCAAACCTATACATTTACGGATGATTCGGGAGGTACCCCTGGCGACCCAAACGGTGATTTCGAATGGATAACAAGTATAACAATGGGCGACTTAGCCGCAGACGATATCATTGCTCTGAATTTTGAAGTTACTTTCGATTACAGTAATGTTATTAGTGATTCCTCAGCAAGCTTTACTTTCGGAGGTCCCGGTGGACTAGTCGCTGCTCCAGAGCCAACTTCCGCCGCAATGATTGGCTGTGCGCTGGTTGGATTGATTGCCAGACGGCGAAGAAGAGCGTAGCGTAAAGAACCATACATTTCTAAAGAGCCAGCCTAGTTGCTGGCTTTTTTTATGCGCATTCAATGCGATTGCCATTAAGATCGGTAAAACCGATTTTCAAAATTTAAAAGGGACTTAATTCATTGCTTTTCAGCATCTATCCCATTGGAATTCCGTTGTTTATGAGACAATAGGCTTTCTTAAACTCCATGGACGCGAAATGCAGATTATTAGTAAATCTGTCCTCGGAGTCGTTCTTCCTAATTAAGCACACTGGCCATTTTTAGTCCCCCGATCCTTTCGGTTGTAAATTAGCATTGTTGAGTTTGCCCGCTTTCTATTAACACTCTTATGTCAGATCCTCATCAGAACAATCAAAAAATTGACCCAAAAGCGATTGAGCGTTTGGAGGATGATTGGGATTACGATTCCCTTGAAACCGAGGGCGGCTACAAGGGGTTCAATTTTTCAGTAAAAGGGTTGTCTAATTTCATAATCCGCGTGATTCGTACTCCGCTTCGTACGACCAGCAATGACATCCAAAACCATTTATCAGATGCGGATGACAATGACGAGTATTTGTCACCCGACGAACCACAGGAAACGTTTTTTCTGCAACTCATTTCCTTACCAGGAAAGCTGATATTCTCTCCTCTAAGCCTTCTCGGCTTATTCTACGTTTCGTGGTTACACACCGACGAACTAGATCACAATCTCAATACAAAAGAGCAGAGTAGCAAGCTTTTGGGCCGCATGCTCATTTTGCTGATTTTAATCCTACTGTTCCCGTTTCGGCTCTTATTTGCCGTGCTCTCCGTACTGACAGGTTTCTTCGATGGCCGGAAGACAGAGGCTCTGTTTATACTCCCATCATTTTTAATGGTAAGCCTCTTTAGTTACGTAATTTTCTACCAGCTGACTGGATCAGACCGCATTCAAGAGCGATATCAATTTTACGCCGTCGAGGCAATGACAGAAAATGACTTTGCTCGCGCCAAGACTTTCTTCAAACGGCTCAAATTGATGAAAGACTTGGATCCTGGTGAACAGTATCTATGGGCGAAAATTTTAAATCAAACTGGTGAGCCAGACCTTGCGGAACAGATTATCAACTCGCTCGCTCCAGAAAACTCGATTGGCTTTCCACCTGCGCACACTCTCAAAGCCCTTTCTTTAGCGCGCTTGATTAACACCGCAGAAGGCAGAAGCCAACTCGCTTCGCTTCACTGGCATTTGCAAAATGCGGATGGTAATTCTGATGATTTTACGCAGGCGTGGGTTAGTTACTATTTGGCTACTGAAGAATGGAACTTGGCGGCTGAAAAATTAGAAATTGCAGCACAAAATAATCCACTCTTTTACGAAGCTCTCCATCGCGTCTATCTCGTACAAGGAAAAAAAGCTGAGAGCGAATTTTTACTTAAGAAGGCAGACAAAGCATTTCAAGAATATTTAAAAGAGAACCCTGTCGACGTAAAGGCGAGAATCGGCTGGGCCTGGGTAGCCACTAACATGGAAGATTTTGCGAAGGCTGAGAAAATTTTACTACAAGGAAAACGGATCAATAACGACGCTTCGATTAATCGAGCGCTTTCTGACTTTTACATCCTGCAGCAAATCCGAGCCCAACAAAACGGGACTGATCTGAGCCAACAACTTCAATTTTTGAATCTGGCACAAAAATCAGACCCGAGCTACGCGAATGTTTACTCCAGAATGATGGAAATTTTCGTCCGTGGAGGAAGAGACGAGAAAAGTCGATCGGAAATCCGGAAAAAATTGCAACAGGTCGTCGCCAGTGAACAGTCCTCTCCTATGGCGCACTTCGCGCTTAGTAATATCATTTTCCAAGACGGTGATGAAAAAACAGCAATTTTCCATCTAGAACAAGCCTATCAGATGGACAGTTCGCTCATCTCAGTAATGAACAATCTCGCCTGGATGTTAGCTCACTCCGAATCACCAGATCTCGATCGTGCTTTAGATTTGGCGACGGCTGCAGTCAGGCGCGTACCCAAGGACGCTCGATGTCGAGATACGCTGGGGACGATTTTGATGAAACTTGGCCGCAACAAAGAGGCGATCTCTCATTTAGAAATGGCTCTATCGGGGGCGACCAACAAGCAGGCCGTACATCAAAAGCTATCTGCCACCTATAAATCTATCGGTATGGATGAACTCTCGCGAATTCACGAGAAAGCCTCCCTCAATCCCAATTAATCAATGCTTCGGGTTTCTCTCTGTTTAATTGCTTGCTCCTCAACATTTACTTTTGTTTTTCCTGAATCGGAAAACGCATGACGAAAAACAGTAGATAAATTCATCACGGGACAAAAAAGCTAAATTGGAATTTAAGGAATATCCAATCGTTGATCAAATGGCGCTACACTATTCAGCGGTCATTGTTTTGAGGCCGTTAAGAGCTTCCAAGCATACCGACTCTACCGATTGATCAATATTCACGATCGCAACCCCGTCTTCGTCACTTGGGCGTTGAAGATCCTCGAACTGGCTCCGCAGCAGTTTAGAAGGCATGAAGTGACCTTCTCTTTTTTCGAGCCGCGTTTTAATAATCGCCTCGCTTCCATCAAGAAAAATAAAATACACAGGTGCAGCGATCAAACGTAATTGGTCACGATAGCTCTGCTTCAAAGCAGAACAAGCAACGATTAGAGAATCTCCATTCGCTAATGTACTTTCAGCTTGCTCAGCTATCGCAGCCAGCCATGGCCGCCGAGCGTAGTCATCGAGCTGCTCGCCGTTCTTCATTCGAGCTATATTCTGTGACGGGTGAAGATCATCTCCATCGACAAATTCGTGGCCAGTCTTATTGCCCAGCCATTTTCCAACAAGCGTCTTTCCACTTCCCGAAACGCCCATCACTACAACCAGGTAAGCCAAAGCATGCTCCATAAATTAGGGAAAATAGGAAGTGCACCTAATGCTATTTTCCCCATTTAGCCAAACTAATCAACTCACATTTATGGGAGCCCAATCTCTTGCTACCTTAACAAAGTTAGACAGTCACATATCTTCAGCAGAGTTAAAAAGACCCCCATTCGGCCAGCAACTCGATTGGCGGATTAAAACCTTGGTGAGTTGCCTTGTAAGATTTGCTAGAACCTGTCAAAAATTAGGTTCAGCGCCGCCTTCACCAATTACTGGAACCAATCTAAATGCCTATCCTCGGTAAAGAGAATGATATCTTTCCAAGTGACCTCTTGGCCAACGATGTCTTTCTAGATAATGAGGATCGGCAATGGTGGTGTGTATACACCCTTTCTCGCCGAGAAAAAGACTTAATGCGAAAGCTGGCGGCGTTCAAAGTCGCCCACTATAGCCCGGTCATTCCAAAACGTTACCGATCGCCCAATGGCCGGCTGCGTACTTCCTACGTTCCCCTGTTTCCCAATTATGTTTTCATGTTCGGTACTGAAGAAGATCGGTACGAGGCAATGACAACCAACTGCATTTCGAAATGCAGCCTGATTCAAGATCGCGAGCAACTGGTTCACGACTTAAGACAGATACATTACGTCATTGATTCTGGAGTCGCCCTTACCCCGGAGTCTCGGCTGGAACCTGGAAACAAAGTGCGTGTTAAAACAGGCCCCTTCGCCAAATACGAAGGCACAGTCATTCGTAGAGAAGGTAAAACCCGCCTGCTTCTGTCCATCAAATTCATTGAGCAGTGCGTTTCAATGGAAATGGACGAAGGACTCCTAGAGCCCGTATAAATCTCGCTTACCCCAAACTTCGCAGTCGCTCATGCCAACTGAAGGCCTCGATGATATCGAGGCCAAGCCATGCCAAGACGCAGCCTTCTCGCTAGTATATTTTCAATCGGCATAATCGGTATTAAGAGAACGTTTTCTCGACTTCCGTATCCCTTGAGCGTGTCAGCTTTTTCTATCTGTTGTTAAGGTGGATACTAGCGAAAACCCTCGATTCATTTGTCGATTACAGCGTCTGCGCCGTGTTAGGTTTCACTTTTAATCATCGGTGTCACCGACAGGGACGGAGTCCGCGCAATTGGCTCAAGTTGCTTTATTGCATCTAATAATTCGCCCCCGATTATTCTCCACAGACTGTGAAAAAAATACTCATTACTGGAGGTGCTGGTTTCATCGGCTCCAACTTGATTCGCCATCTTTACGAGACAACAAACTATCAAATAATCAACCTCGATAAACTCACTTACGCCAGCAATTTAAACTCCCTCGACGAGATAAAGAATAGCTCTCGTTATCAGTTTTTAAAAATCGATATTGCTGAACCCCAACAATTGACAGAAGCATTTGAGCTTTCCCCCGATGCCATCATCCACCTCGCATCAGAAACTCATGTTGATCGTTCGATTAATAATGCTGCGACTTTCATCAAGACAAATATCGTAGGAACTTATAACCTATTGCAACAGTCGCGACAGCTTTACCAATCCCTTACTGGATTACGGAAACGCGAGTTTCGATTTTTCCATGTTTCCACAGATGAAGTTCATGGCTCACTTAAATCGCAGGAACCTCGGTTTACTGAGGCTACGCCCTACGATCCCCATTCTCCATACTCGGCCAGTAAAGCCTCTGCTGACCATCTCGTTCGAGCTTGGCACGCGACTTACCAACTGCCAATTTTGATCACACATAGTTCTAACAACTACGGTCCGTATCAACATTCCGAGAAATTAATTCCAAAAATCATCTCGAATGCAATCCAATTAAAGCCCATTACACTCTATGGTGACGGCACTAACATTCGTGATTGGATCCACGTTTCCGATCATGTAGCAGCGACTCTCGCAATACTAAAAAATGGAAGGCCGGGCGAAACCTACAATGTCGGTGCCAATTTCGAACAAACCAACATGGAAATAGCGTTGCAGGTTTGTAATGTTTTAGATGGTCTCTATCCGATTTCCCAAAACCCTCGCTTCGATTTTAGTTCGTCTCAAACTAGTGTTCCTTTAGCATCTTACGGGCAGCTAATACGCTTGGTTGAGGACCGGCCCGGCCATGATTTTCGCTACGCGAATGATTGCTCAAAAATAGGTGATGAACTGGGGTGGAAGCCACAGCACACTCACCCAGAAAGTCTCGCGGATACCGTGAAATGGTATCTCCAGAATCAAAAAATGGCCAGCAAATAAGCCCAGAATTTTAGTCCGCTCTTATTATAAAGGCACTCCATCCATTTCTACAAATTGGCTATGATGACCAGATCTAATCGTCGTCATATGTTTTCAAATAAGTAAAGTCAACTTTGAATTCACCTTCTCAATTCGAATCTTTACGCTCGCAACGCATCTACGTAGCTGGTCATCGTGGAATGGTAGGCAAAGCGTTACTGCGCGCCTTAGAGGCCAACCGCGTCGACGACGTAATTTGTAAAACCAGAAATGAACTGGATTTATGTGACCAACAATCAGTCCGTGATTTTTTCGCGACTGAACGCCCTGATTGCGTTCTCTTTGCTGCAGCAAAAGTGGGCGGCATTCACTCCAACCACACTTATCCAGCCGAATTCATCTACCAAAACCTTTCGATGGCAACCAATGCGATTCACGCAGCATTCGAAAACAAGGTTCCCCGATTCCTTTTTCTTGGAAGCACGTGCATCTACCCACGCATGGCCCCTCAACCAATGCCAGAAACCTGTCTGCTAAACGGACATCTTGAAGAGACAAATGAAGCCTATGCCATCGCGAAAATCGCCGGCTTGAAAATGTGCGAATTTTACCGCAAACAATACGGCGTAACATTCCACTCGGCGATGCCAACCAACCTGTATGGACCGGGCGACAACTACCATCCAGAAAATTCCCACGTTCTGCCAGCATTAATCCGTCGTTTCCATGAAGCAAAAGAGAGCGGATCGCCCGAAGTCGTTATTTGGGGAACTGGTTCACCCCGACGCGAATTTCTTCACGTCGATGATCTAGCCAACGGGGTGCTCCACCTATGCTCCCTTTCCAATCCACCTGATTTAGTCAATATCGGAACTGGTAATGACGTTACGATCCTTGAGTTAGCCACCCAGATTGCGGACGTCGTCTGCTATCAGGGAGAAATTAAAACCGACCCAACACGTCCCGATGGCACGCCGGTTAAACGCACAGACATGAATTTAATGCACTCTACAGGCTGGAATGCAAAAATTTCTCTACAGGAAGGTCTGAAAATGACCTACGACCATTTTCTGCAAGAGGCACAAGATGGTAAACTGCGAGCAGTTTGATTGGGTGGCCTTCTACTCCGCAGGGCATCATCGAATTCAAAACGCCATTTCCGAACCATTTTACATTTTTCTAAGCTGAAAACTAAATGACCAAAAAAGCACTGATTACTGGAATCACAGGACAGGACGGATCTTATCTTGCTGAGCTTTTGCTGGAGAAAGGTTATGAAGTCCATGGAATTGTTCGTCGTAGCAGCAGCTTCAATACAGATCGTATTGACCATATTTACCGAGATCCCCACGAAACTGATGCAAAGCTGTTCCTCCATTATGGCGATTTGACGGACGGCCAGAATCTCACCAATCTTGTTCTCGATGTTAAACCCGACGAAATCTATAACCTCGGTGCCCAAAGCCACGTTCGCGTATCGTTTGACGCGCCCGCCTACACGGTTCAAGTCGTAGGAATTGGAGCACTCAACGTTCTCGAAGCTGCGCGGCAATTGAACAAAAACCATCTGACTAAAGTTTACCAGGCATCTTCTTCGGAAATGTATGGTGACGTCATTGAGACACCCCAAACCGAATCGACTCCTTTTCAACCACAGAGCCCTTACGCCTGTGCGAAGGTTTATGCATTCCACCAAACCGTCAATTACCGACACGCCTACGATTTATTCGCTGTCAATGGAATTCTCTTTAACCATGAATCACCTCGCCGCGGTGAGACCTTTGTAACTCGAAAAATTACGCGGGCCGCGACGCGTATTAAACTTGGCCTGCAAAGTAAACTCTTCCTTGGAAACCTCGATGCCAAGCGCGACTGGGGTTATGCCAAAGATTACGTTGAAGGTATGTGGCGCATGCTGCAGCACTCAGAACCCGACGATTTTGTTTTAGCAACAGGCGAAACACAGACCATTCGTCAGTTTCTCGATTATTCGTTTGGGCGGCTCGACTTGGACTGGGCTAAATACGTGGAAATCGACCCGCGGTATTTCCGACCTACCGAAGTCAATTTGCTGCTCGGTGATGCGTCAAAGGCCAAAGATCTTCTTGGTTGGACGCCTGAGACTAGCTGCAAAGAGCTCGCCGAAATCATGGTTGACCACGATCTCGAGCTCGCCCGGCACGAAGCAACACAAGCGAGCTTATCCGACAGTTAGTCGAGATATACTTACCCCTCTGCCGACTCGAAAGTATGTCTAGGATTGAGAGAAAAAATTCACGCATCGCGAACAATGCAAAATAATTTCATTTTTCGATCAAGACCCTTTGGGATCCGGCTAATTTTTTTTCTACTGTTTGCGGCGGTCATTTCGGATCGCCAGCTACAAGCCGAGGGTGAAAATCTGATCCTTGTAGTGAATTCCTCCTCAGCGGATTCACTGGCAGTCGCAAACCGCTACATCAAACTTCGCAATATACCCCCTTTAAACGTTGTTTATATTGATAGCTTTAAAATCCTGCCGAACATGGATGGAGAGAGTGCCCATGTTAAGTATTTTGAATCTCAAGTACTAAACCCCGTTTTAGAGGCGATTGAAAAAAGAGGATTACGACCCCAAATTCAATATATTGTTTACTCCGCTGGCTTTCCTACACGCGTAAACTGCCAACCTCAAATTGGAAAATTTCTTAAAGCCACTGATCAAAAGTACGACATTCACTTCCATGCTCCATGGGTCTCTTTAACCAGTGCTACTTTTTTTCACGAGAACATTTTCTCCGACGCACCGGATTTTGTTCGACTAGATGGCAATCATTATGCAACTCATCGAACAGGTGATTTATTTAAAAACCCATTTGTTGGTAGCTCCGAGGCAGAATTCGATTCAGGAATTACTGCCCTGCGACAGGGACATTACCCAACTGCCATCGCTAAGTTCGATTCACTCGTAGCAAAAAACCCTCAGCAGCCAATCGTTCGTTTCTTTTTAGCAAAAGTTTTTTCCAGCGCAGGGCAATTAGAAAAAGCTAATCAACAACTTCAAGTTTGCAAGAAACTGGGCTGGAGCTACCCCGAGGCTATCCTTACGGACGCAGCATTTGCTCCTTTGAAATCGACTCGTGAATTTAATAATCTCTTGGAAGAAATGGATTCCAAGCCACCCAGCGTTCGCAGCAGCCGCAGCTTTAGTTCTGGTGAGTTCTGGGCCAGCAACGGCTCAGCGGAACAAGGTCAGCGGTACGTGCTTTCCACGATGCTTGCAGTGACTGGACCGAATTCATCGAGTCTTGGTCAAGCGTTCAAGCAACTGGAAACCGGTGCTCAAGCAGATGGCTCAAAACCTCAAGGGACTTTCTTTTTTGCAGACCATGGAGACATTAGATCCAAAGTTCGGAAAAACACATTCCAAGCTGCTGCCAATCAGTTGATAGCAATGGGTTTTGAAGTCGATATATCGAATTTCACAGCACCTAAAAATCAACAAAACATCTTAGGTGCCACGCTCGGAAGTCCCGTGGTTGACTGGAAATCAACAAAGAGCAAATTTGCTCCCGGCGCGCTGTGTGATAATTTTACCAGTTACGGTGGTTGGTGGGCAAAAGCATCCCAAACTCAGCTATCTGATTTTCTTAACGCAGGGGCAGCAGGGGCAAGCGGCACTGTCTACGAGCCATATACAATACCGGCAAAATTCCCTGGAGCTGATTTACATGTCCATTATGCAAAGGGATTTTCACTTGCCGAAGCGTTCTATCAATCCGTCCCGTGTCCGTTTCAGTTACTGATTGTTGGCGATCCACTGTGTCGTCCATTTGGACAATTTCCCTCCTTCGATGTCGCTGGCTTATTAGACCGCTCTGTCGTAAAGTCCAGCTTTGAAGTCCAACTCACTAACACAGACTCCGACACACCCATTCGCCATTTTGAATTATTCCTAGATGGCAAACTAATCAGCAAAACTGATGGTAAGCCGTCATTTCTATTCGAGCTATCGACACTCTCAGAGGGCTACCATGACTTGCGTGTAGTAGCTGTCGCTAACACTCCCGCTGCAGCCACAACGAGCAAACAGCTTGAGTTCTTCGTACGCACCAAAGGGGAGCATGTCAAACTGGTTCTCAACCAAAAAACCACCAACTTAGGTCAACCAATTTCTATCGAAGCCATCGCGTCTAACAAACAAACCGTCAAAATTCTCCATAACTCTCGAGTTGTCGCGAATATTAAATCAGGATCTTCTGGCGAAATCGACTCGAAAACTCTTGGTCAGGGTCGTTCCAATCTTTACGGCGTTATTCAAGTGAACGGCAAGAGTATTACTAGTGTCCCCGTGGCCGTCGATGTCCTACCTGATCCCAATAAATAATTCCGTCGCTAACAACCTAATAACCAACAATCTGCGCGCCTTCATCAAATCTCGGAAGTTTTACTTCGGGTAGGACTCGCTATTAAAAAACAAATAAAATCTAATTTTGGTTGGCTGGCGATCGATAAAAGCCTGGCGATCTTCCATTCACTAATTGTCGGTGCGATGGTGGCAAAATATCTGGAACCTTCTAAGTTTGGCATTTTGGCAAACGCGATGGCGATCGGAGCCATCATGAGGCCGATCGTGTGCATAGGCAGCGACCAAGTCGTCACTCGACGATTCATTCACGAAGGCAAACGTGCAGGGCTCTATTGGACGATGTTCTGCACTCGAATAGCCCTCGGTTTGGCGGCCTGTATTACCATCTTTCTCTGTCTCTGCTCCGGATTAGTCAAGCTGTCCGACCAGACAGAAGCGTGGGTCATTATCATTGCAACCGTGCCGCTCATCTTTAGTGGTTTCGAGTTATCTACTCTCTTGCTTCGAGCTGACTTGCTAAATAAATACGGTGTCATTGCAATTAATGTTGTACTGCTAGTTGTATCCGCCACAAAAATATTACTGATCTATTTGGGAATGGACATCCTTTGGTTCGCGGCCATGAATGCCTGCAATGCCATTCTCGCTGGCATCGTCACCTTTCTAGTATCACAACGGCTTGGATTAGTGCCAACATTTGAGCTTCCCAGTAAAGAAATATTCCGGGGAGTGATACGGGAATGCTGGCCGTTAATTATTTCATCATTGAGCGTAGTACTGTACATGAATGTTGACTGCCTCATGCTCCGAGCGATGGATAGCTCACAAGAAGCAGGAATTTATGCGGTCGCATCAAGACTGTCAATGGTTTGGTATTTCTTGCCAGTGGCCCTAGGGGCAAGCTTTCTACCCTGGCTGACAAAAATCTATCACGACAACCCCGATCAATACCGGGAAGCACTTCAACGTTACTTTGAAATCAACGCATTGTTATCTTACGCCTGCGTGCTAATTGCATTTTTTACATTTCCAATATTGATTCATTTCTTGTTTGGCCCGAAATACCACGAATCTCTAGTTGTTTTTCAGGCTCACATTTTTGGCGTCATTTTTGTTTTCATGGGGACCGCTAGAGCACAGCATTTAAACCTCTCCAAAATGCATGTCTTTAACATGGCCTCTACGCTTCTCGGACTATGCATTAATGTCGGTCTTAATTACTACTTAATTCCACTGTATTTCAGTTACGGCGCGGCGATCTCAACCGTGATTAGTTTTTCAGTATCGGCTTACCTTTCCTCGTTTTTATTCCCTCAACTTTCCAGCATTGCAATGCAGCAAACCACAGCTTGGCTGACCTCGCCATTTAAAAGCTATTGTATTTTAAAAGAACTAATTTTTTCTCGATGAGCACTATCAAAAACAAATTGAAAGAAAAGATACTGCGTCCGGCTTTGCAAAAAATTGGATGCGGCTTTCTCTCATCCGTGGGATTAGAGCATGTCGATATGCAATTAGTTTCTATCTTAAAATGGAAGAAAAATGGCTTCTTCATTGAAGCGGGGGCTAATGATGGCATCCGGCAAAGCAACACCTACTATTTCGAAAAGATCTTACGCTGGAACGGCTTGTTAGTTGAACCCATTCCGACTCAGGCAGAGAAATGCCGTAAAAATCGTTCGAATTCTAAAGTCATCAACGCTGCCCTGGTTCGCCATGACTATCCTAACGATACCGTTTGCATTGAAATGGCTGACTTGATGTCTGTCGTTAACGACGGAAATATTGAGCCGTCCATGGTTGAAAGCCATATCGCGCGAGGAAGAGAAGTCCAGCACCTTGAAAAGCAGGATTCGATCAACGTTAAAGCTACTACGCTGACCAAGCTCCTCAATGATTTGAAAGTTAGTCACGTCGATTTCTTTTCACTTGATGTTGAAGGATATGAAGCAGAGGTCCTCCGAGGGATCGATTTCTCAACCATTACATTTGATTATATTTTTATTGAAACAAGATTAGAAAATGAAGATGAGATCGACAGTATTCTCACGGAAGCTAATATGGAAATGACACATCAATGGTTAAACCCTTCGTACTCCAACCGCCTTTATGCCAGGGTTGAAAATTAATTCACTCATTTACAAATCAAAAAATGAACAGCCCATTGCTCAACTGGTCCTAGAATGGGTACCGGTAATTCTATGAACTCCAGTGCACTCCCAGCAATTGTGGTTGTCGGTTACAACCGCCCTGATTCGCTACAACGATTATTAAATAGTCTTAATCTAGCTAACTACCAATTCGATAATATTGATTTAGTAATCAGTCTCGATTTCTGCGGCGGTAGCCTTGGTAGCTTAACTCAAAAAGTCGCCGCCTCTTTTGATTGGCAACATGGAACAAAACGAATCATTCTCCAACCAACCAATATTGGCCTGAGAAGACACGTGCTCGCATGCGGTGATTTGACCGAGTTATATAGAGCAATTATCTTGCTGGAGGACGATCTATCCGTTGGCCCAGATTTTTACCAATTTGCCAAAACAGCTTTAGAATTTTCTGACTCACATCAATCTATTGGCGGGGCCTCGCTCTACAGTCACAAGACAAACTTTTTAAATCAGCTTCCGTTTGAGCCCGTATACGACGGCCACGATAATTACTATTTACAGATTGCATCTTCTTGGGGGCAGGCCTGGACTCATGCACAATGGACTTCCTTTCGCACTTGGTACAACAGCATCGAAAAGTTGGAACAAGGCGGTTCTTCTCACTTAACCATATTCGATGGAACCGTTCCTCAAGCAGTCATGAACTGGCCACCAACTTCCTGGCTTAAGTACTTCATCCATTATTTAGTTGCAAACGACAAATTTTTTCTCTATCCCCATCACTCCCAAGCCACCAATCACTCCGACTCTGGCACCCATATCGACAAGCCCAATCATCGCTGGCAGGTGCCATTAGCTATAAAAAACAATGCACATCGATTCTCCAACCCAGCTGAATCGCTCGCGGTTTACGATTCTTATTTTGAGATGTTACCTGAGAAATTAAAGCAGTTGGCCCCAATTCTTGGCGAATTTGATTTTGATGTCGATCTCTTTGGAAACAAAGACCCTGGGTCTTTTAGCAAGCCGTATGTATTAACTTCGAAAAGACCGTCTGCTCATATATTACAATTTGAGCTCGTTCGAAAACCGATGCCAGTTAACTTTTTGCGAGACACACCCGAGTCGAAGCGACCAATCTTTTATTTATGCCCAACGACCGACACTTCGTTTCAATCCGGACTATCGCTCGACAACATTAATGAAGTCGAATACTTTTACGGCCATTTGCCAATTCGAACCCTTTTAAAAAATACGTTCAAATACTTTTTGCAAAAACAAAAATGAACTGGCTCATTAAAAACCCACTGACTCGATTGATAAGACGCGGCTGGCGCAACTTCAATCTCAAGCGTCGTTATCAGGGTTTTATACTCGGTCAACAAGTCGAAATCACTAACTGCAATTTTGGACGCTTCAATAAGGTTTGCGATCGCAGTAGATTGGCCAACTCAAAACTGGGGGATTACAGTTACGTTGGTACTGATGCAAAAATCTCCAACGCAATGATTGGTAAATTTTGTTCAATTGGCCCCAATGTAACTATTTCAATGGGAATGCATCCAGCGAAAAACTTTACCTCTACCCATCCAGTTTTTTATTCTTTGACCTTTCCGTCCCATAACCGATTTGCAACAGAACAGGGGTTTATTGAACACGGCACTGTCACGATCGGACACGATGTTTGGATTGGCCAAGGTGCGTCCATTTGCGACAATGTCACAATCGGCACCGGCGCTATCATTGCCGCGGGAGCCATTGTCACTGCCGATGTCGCACCCTATTCAATTGTTGGCGGTGTTCCTGCAAAATTTATTCGCAAGAGATTCAAAACTGAACAAATCGAACAGCTGCTCAAATCTCAATGGTGGTCACAAAGCGACGCATTTCTATCTAAATATCACCGCGAATTCCATGACATTGAGTCCTTTATTAAAAAGATAATTCCGCAATTGAACCAAGATCAATCGCAATAAGCGCATGAGTTATTTATTTGCCAAAATCATAAGATTTCCAAGCTACTATTTTTGGTATCTGTGCGCACGGATTCAATTCTCTACTCGAGGCGTAAGATGGCCGAAGCATTTGACTGTCAAAGGGCCTTTGGGCTTAAGTGCAATTGGGAGAATCGAATTGGGCAGCCACATCACCATCGTGAATGACTCAAAATACAACCGAGCAGGCATTAATCACCCAACTCAACTAGTTGCTGGTCGTGATGCTATTCTGAAAATTGGTAACCATGTAGGGATTTCCGGAGCTTCAATTTATGCAGAATCTTCCATTGAAATTGGAGATCATGTTTTACTTGGAGCCAACGCTCGAATCTATGACACCGATTTTCATCCCATACACTTTCAAGATCGCCTGGCTAAAACTTCTGCTAAAACGGCACCTGTTTTAATTGGTGATCATGTTTGGCTTGCTGCCAATGTAACGATTCTCAAAGGAGTCCACATTGGCGCTCGAAGCGTGATTGCAGCTGGCAGTGTCGTCGCTTCTGATATACCTGAAGATTGTCTTGCCGGCGGTATACCCGCGCGAGTCATTCGCAAAATCACTAAAGATGATCAGCACAAACAACTGGATTCCTATCCGAAGACCTCAAGCTAATTGAATCGTAAACAAGGACTAAATCGATCGCTGCGCCGTCAGTTTTAATTTACGAAAATTTAATTTCTGGACACCGAGGTTACTACGTCCGTGTTTTAGCGGAAGAACTCCGAAGACTAGGATTTGAAGTCAAGTTATCACTTCCAGAAAACAGTTGCGAAACACCTGAAGGCAAGACTTTTTTTTCAGGTTTAATTGACGATCTGGAATTGATACCACTTCCTGAAATAAGATTGCCCTCGGGAAGAAAACGCGCCAATCTGCAATTACAGATACTTCGAGAGACACTTCAAACCGTTCGACCTGATCACGCCTACATTCCCTATGCTGACGGCATCTCCCAAGCCTGGGGAATGCAGCGGAATCCAGCGAGTTTTTTTTCGAGTGACACAATTTTGGAAGGCTTAATGATGCGGGGTGGATTCGCGTATCCAGCCGCTAATTTGCAAGCCCGAATTAAAAATGAGATTTCATGGAAATTACAACAGAGAGCTGGGTGGAACAAAGTTCATTATCTTGATCCCTTGGTATTAAACGCTATCAAAAAACGAAATCCAAGCTACGCCAGAAGCGTATCCCTGATACCGGAAGCAATCGAACCCCTTACGATCAACGATCAATCCCAAGCCCTTCAATTATTGGGGCTCGAGCAAGGTGATCCACTGATTGTCTGCCCAGGCGGGGTCAATGAAACGAAAGGGTCTGATCTACTCGCCCACGCAGTATCCCACCTTCCTCGCGATTTCTCCTGTCGGCTTTTGCTATTTGGTAAACATTCCAAGTATCTCGAGAAATTGTCACACAATTTCGCTCACGACAAACGTATCATTTTGAAAAATCAATTCGCATCTCGTGAAGAGTTTGACAGTCTCTTTACCGCAGCGGAACTTGTTGCAACTTGCTACCCTCGTCACATTGGGTCCGCGAGCATTTTAATCCGGTCAGCCGCAGCCGAAAAAAAAGTTCTTGCATCAGATTTTGGTTGGATTAAGTGGGCCTGTGAAAACTACAAACTTGGGCAGACATGCCAAGCCGGAAATGTGGCTGGCATTCGAGATGGGCTGATTCGAACTTTGCAATCTAAAGTCGATTCCAGCAATGAAAGTCAGCAGGCCAGAAAGTCTTTTGTCAACTACCATACACTAGCCAACCATACTGCACATTTCACCAGTTTAATATGCAAACTACATGGAAAGCCCGCGCCAAAAACTTCTCCCTTTCCAAATCCAGTTTCAATGGATGGCTTTTGATTTCAGCGGCGCCGTAACTAATGCTTCAAATAATAATTTACATCATAATAATTGCGCTGTTCGTGCTTGCAGTAGGCGTACTCGGCAAACCCGGCATTGCAATTGCTTTGGCATGGTCGATGATTGCGCTAGAATCCGTTCTGCAGCAGAGTAACCAATTTTTAGTTTCCAATTCATCATTTATTAACTTTTTTGTTGCAGGATTAGTGGGAATTACCATTGTTTGGGGAATCATCCGCGGAAAATATCGAAAACTTAAAATTCCAATTCAATGCTGGCTCTATTTGGTACTCATTACGTACTGCGCGGTCTCATATTTTTGGAGCCAAAGCCCCATAGATACCTACGACAGATTGAAGCTCCAGCTCCCTTATATAATTACGTTCTGCCTGTTGGCCCCAATGTGTTTGATTAATGCCAAGCAACTCAACACGGCAATTGCCGTCTTAATCTATTTCGGAATCCTTATCGTCATTGCGATCAACCTCAGCAAGATTGGCTTACGAGGTATCATTATTGATTCCGTTCAAGGAAAAGCTGTCGAGGCCAACCCTTTGGCAGCCGCTTCGTTCTCGGCCTATGTTGGCTTTGCATCGTTGTTTTCAATTTGGGGCAAAAAATTATTGAATTTTAATTCACTTCTAAAACTCTGCTTTGTCGGATTTTGTGTTACCGCAATGTACGGTAGCGGCTCCCGCGGCCAGGTGATCGCTTTTGCTGGAATTAGTGCGATCTTCCTTCCGCTGATTGCAGGCGTTGCAGCGAAACGATCAACCATTCTCGCCATCGTGGCTATTGGTATCGCCACTTTTGCTGTTGTCATCTTTGTCGAACAGACAGAGCTGACGACTCGATGGCAATATCAAAAGATGCTCGAAGATCAAATTGGGCGTTTTGATATGCTGAAAGAAGTAATGAAACATTGGATCTCTGCGGGGCCAGCAGCATGGGTCTTCGGAATTGGTTCATCGAGCTCCTTTAAGTATCTCAACGCTTATCCCCATATTGTTTTCGGTGAAACTCTGGCAGAAGAGGGAATCGTTGGTTTCATTTTATTAGTTGCAATCATTTCTATTACGTTCCGACAAGGGATTCAGTTAATGAGCAACTCCAGTCTCCCGCCAGAGGTAAGGGTGAACGTCGGCATAGTCTTTGCCATCTTTACCTTTAATCTGCTGCTATCGTTTAAACAGGGAAGCTTGCTCAGTTCGGCGTCCACTGTTTTTTGTTTTGCGTTGATCATTGGTTGGCTTCACACAAGGTTGTTAAGAAGGAAGCAACAAGAAAACAAAAATTTTATTGCTAGTCAGCAATTACCCAATAGTAGCTTGGCACCATTAGGCCAAAAGAACCCTTCTTAACTGTTCACTTAAGCAGCGTCCGTAATCGCCACAAAAAAGTAATTCGGCAACAGTTCCTAACACTAACAAGAAACAATCATCACGGCCTTAATTTGCATTCGACATAACATTCGTTTTTGCTAATTCTCCCCTGCTAAAATGCCTAACCAAAAAAACCTCAATTCAAAAAGGAACATTCGGCCAGTTGTTGTCCTACAATACTTGACGTTGATTCACTACCGAGAGTCGGTCTTCCATCGAATCGCCGCAGATCCTCGAATTGATTTTACAATATGCTGCGGTCAAAAATCACCGTATCAAAAAATGCGGAATTTTACTCCGCAGCCTCCACTAAAAGTTAAGTGGATCAAGAACTTTGTCATCAACATAACCCAAATGCACTTTCTTGTTTGGCAATGGGGAGCCATTGCGAACTTAATCCGGACACGCCCGAATGTCTTAATCTTATTGGGAGCAGATCCGCATATCCTTTCAAGCTTTCCGCTATTCTTCCTCGCGAAAATCCTTAGAGTCAAAGTTTGCTGGTGGAGTCATGCTACGCTTTCTGGACAAGGTTTTTTAGGTAGATGGTTTCGCTTGTTTTTCTACAAACATGCCGATGGAATTCTTGCTTATGATGAAGTGGGGCGGTTGAGGCTAGAAGAGGCTGGAGTTGAGCCCTCGACCATGACAACGATTTGGAATTGTTTGAATGACGCGGATTACAAGTCGTCAGCTAATGACCGGCAAGTTACTGAAAATAACTGCTCCATCCGTGTGCTATACATTGGCCGGCTTTATCACGATAAAAAAATGCACCTCTTAATCGAAGCAGCGGCAATCCTAAAAAATCGGGGCGTCGCTTTCGTGGTTGACATCGTAGGTGACGGCCCTGAATTAGTAGCCACACAAGAAAAAACAGTTGCCCTCAAACTCAATGACTTCGTTTGTTTTCACGGTGCAAAATACGATGACGATCTAACGTCGTTTTTAGCCGATGCCGACATTGGCGTGATTCCCTCCTGGGCCGGGCTCTCTGCCATACAATACATGGCTGCCGGCATCCCTGTTATTACCGAAGAAAACCGAGGAATGAACCATCCTCCTGAAGTCTCAGCGATTATTGAAGATGAAACCGGGGCGTTTTTTGAATTTGAATCCGCCGAATCACTGGCCAACACCATCGAGGCAACCTTTCCCAAGGTAAAAAACTTATCAAATTCATGTTTAAAATTAGTTCAAGAACGATTCACGCCCGAGGCCGTAAAAGAGGCTATCATTCTTGGTGTACTAAAAGTTAATGCTTCCTAACTAAAGCCTGCTTCCATAAAACATACGTTGAAAATCAGCTATCTGGTATTTCCGGCGCTGTCCTTAGAAACCGACAAAGATTCATGTTGGGAAAACTCAAACAACTAATCAAATCCAATAAGAGCCTTGCGTACAGCGTCCGTCGCTGCCGAACTTGGCTTTACGCAAATGTTCGCTGTGGCATCCGCAACTATGGTAATAATCTTCAACTTAACCGCGGAGCGGTGGTTTGCTTTCCTGACCTAAAAATTGGGCATGATGTTTTTATCGGTTACGATTGTTATTTTGGTGTTCAGAATATTCAAATTGGCAATTACGTCCAACTCGCTCCAAAAGTTGCAATTACCGGCGGTGATCATCTAATCGAAATCATTGGCACACCAATGGTCAAAACAGGGCTGGATGCCTCGCGAGAAATTCAAGCCACTCAAAAAGGTGTAGTAATCCAAGATGATGTATGGGTTGGACTCGGGTCAATTATCATGGATGGGGTTACGATTGGCGAAGGTAGTATTATTGGAGCGGGGAGTGTGGTTACTAAAGATATCCCCCCCTATACAATATTTGTTGGTTGTCCGGCAAAAAAAATTCGCGATCGGTTTTTAAATCAAAACGACCGAGTCGAACATAGTAAGAAAATCAATGGAACTTGGTATCGTTCGGTTGACGAAAAACAGGCACTGAAATGAATATTCTCGTTACGGGAGGAACCGGATTCGTTGGTTCCGCTTTTTGCCATTTTCTTTCGGGCCAGGGTCATTGCTGCACTTGCTTCGATTTGCATGAACCATCCAATGAACTTAATTACAAAGTTAAATTTATTCAGGGAGATGTCCGCGATATTGCCATGTTGAACAAAGCGATGGCTGGGATTGATGCGGTGATTCACCTTGCTGCGGCTCATCATGATTTTGGTATTTCCGAACAAACATTTCAGGATGTCAATGTTAGCGGCATGGCCAATGTTTGCGATTCAATGCAGCAAAACGGGGTTAAAAAACTTTGTTTCTTTTCAACCGTGGCTCTTTATGGGAAACAGGACTCTCCGCCTACGGAAGCGACTCCTCCGAAACCCAACTCGCCCTACGGTGCAACAAAATTAGCGGCCGAAAAAGTATGCATTCAGTGGTGCGAGGCCGACCAAAAAAACCAATGCTTAGTAATGCGGCCAACAGTTATTTTTGGCCCTAACAGCTTCGCCAATATGTATTCTTTAATTCAACAAATCGACAGCAGAAAATTTTTGCGAGTTGGCAAGATGGCAAACATCAAAAGCCTCGCGTTCATCGATAACATTGTTTCTACCTCCATCAACCTTTGGATAAATAAAAATCTACCGAAACAAGGCATTGACTTCTTTAACTACGTTGATGTCCCGGACCTTTGCAGTCGCCAAATCGTCGAGAGTGTATATCTTGAATTCAATCTCAAAAAACCTGTTTTCTCGGTACCTCTTTGGCTCGCCCGTTTACTGGTTTTCCCTGTGGATTTATTGATCAAGATTACTGGAAAAAATCTACCGATCTCTTCGGCAAGAATCAATAAATTAGCGGTCACGAATACCCAAATTGACGCTTCAAAAGTTCACGAACTCGTCGGTCCACCCACAACATCCGTTACAGATGGCATCCGGGAAATGGTGAAGTGGTACCAATCAGAAGGTAAAGCCTGCTCAGTTCTTAATCGCAGGCCCCCCAGTAAATTTCAAGCGTCTTCAAATGCCTAATACGATTTGGATTGTTTCTGAATTATTTGCGCCGGACGACGCTGCCACTGCGCATTTGATGACTCAGATCGCTGAGGGCTTGGCCGTCGAATCCGAGGGCAACCAATACTCGATCTCGGTGATTTGTGCTCAACCAACGTATACCTCTCGAGGCCAAAAGGCATTGCGGCGTGAACTAGTAAACGGTGTTCATATTAACCGTTGCTGGAGCACCACCTTTTCAAAAGATCGACTGATGCTCCGCGCGGTCAATGTCGTCACCATTATGATGACCTTCTTCATAAAGATGCTATTTCGATTCCGTCGGGGCGATCGGGTGTTAGTTGTGACCAATCCACCACCATTGCCTTTTGTCGCAACACTAGCTGCAAAACTAAGGGGAGCGCGAACCTACTTACTCATTCATGATATTTATCCAGACGTACTTGTACCCATAGGATTTACTCAATCCGGCTCTCTCCCGTATCGAGTTATTGATTTCGCAACTCGCCGCCTGTACCAATCTGTCACTCAAATTATCACGATTGGACGAGACATGAAAAAACTCGTCCTTCAGAAAAACCCAAATCTGAAATCAAAGGTCTCCGTCATTACAAACTGGGCCGACGAGCAAATGTGTCCCGTCCCAAAAGAAGATAATAAATTTCAAAACCAGGCCAATGATAACGAGTTAGTCATTCAATATTCGGGCAATATGGGCCGAACACATGGACTCAATATAATTGCAAAAGCAGCCACTATTCTGGAACAAAAAGGAGTGAGCGGAATACGATGGATGATGTGTGGATGGGGCAGTGGCAAGAAAAATCTTAAGCAGATTTGTACAGAAAAAAACCTGCAATCCGTTACCATTCTCGATCCCGTTCCTCGCGAAGATTTGGCCGCATTAATTAGCACCGCAGATATTTCCATTATCTCATTTATTCCTGAAATGTCCGGCATTTCGGTTCCTTCACGCATGTATAACATTTTGTCGGCAGGTTGTCCGATCATCGGCATTACCGAACCTGACTCGGAACTTGCTCAGACCATCTTTGACGACGATTTGGGTTGGGTTTCACCGCCTGGCAAACCAGAATTACTCGCTGATTTAGTTATCCAGCTTTATAAGTATCGCGCTGAACTAGCTGATTATCGTCAAAGATGCCGGAACGCCGCGACAACTCGGTATACGAAGACAAACTCGATTCGAGCCTATTACGCTCTGCTGTCTGAGGTATGATTGCGGGGGAACACGTTTTTCTGATGACCCGCAAGCAATCCCTACGAGCCAAGAAAACTATCACAACTGTTATAACACGACCGTGCGCGTTATTCCCCGAAGTAGTTTTGAAGCAGCGAACAAAGTTAACGGGAACTCCCACCTGTTTGATTATTATAGGTATCGCTGCAACTAGCTCAAAAAACTCTTAAAAGTAAGCAACTAGTTTGCCTAAAATGAGACATTATGATTTGCCTGCTATGACAACCGCTCAGCCAGCTCCCGATTACTATGCGAGCCTCGATTGTGTGCTAATATCCACTGACGATTCGTTATTCAATTGGGACGAAATTGTGCAACACGCTACTCTGGTTGTGGACACGCGAAACGCCACCAAAAATGTTACTAGTGGTCGAGAAAAAATCTTTAAAGCGTAAAACTAATCCATCATCTTTTGAGTCTTAAAGATAATCATTCGAAGAAAAAAGGCTTGATCGCCTCGCTTGGTATCCAAGTTTTTATCTTTGGCTCCCTTCGTTAATGAATAAAGCAACTAAAAATACTATCACGGGCGACGATCAGAACTACCGATCCGATCTCATTAAGGTCATGTTGCCTTATGGCTTGGCCTTGTTGGCGCAGCTACCTTTACTTGTGCTTTATTTTCGAAGGCTTTGGAATCTGCCTCACTATCAACCTTTCGCCATTGCAATTCTAGCCACTGTAGGACTGGCGATTTATCGATGGCCCTATGGAAAACCGCAGCCTTTTTTTCGCAGTCTGGCAAGCGACATTATTTTACTTTTGGGAATGATCGTTGCTTTTTTAGGAATGCTCTTTGTGGAACCATGGTTTGCAGCGCTGAGTGGGATGCTGATTGCGACTAGTTTTTTAGCACGTACATTGGACCGAGAAACAGGCAGATCACTTTGGACCTGCAGCCTACCACTCTATGTTTATCTAACACTTCCACTGTATCTCGACGTAAAACTGATTACATCTCTTCAACGATACAGCGCGGTCTACACCAGTCGTCTCTTGGATTTATTCGGCCTTGGGCACCATATGGATGGCACTGTAATCAAAGTAGCTGTGGAAAATGTGAATGGTATCCGTGAATATGGAATTGAAGAAGCCTGCAGTGGAGTTCAGTCGTTCTTCACGTTGCTATTGGTTGCTATCGTTTTCGTTGTCTTATCCCGCCGGATAAAACTGACTGGGTGGGCGATTGCAATTCTTACGATTGCCGCCGCCTTCCTTTGTTTTGTTCTGCGGGCGACAGTACTTTCAATGCCGGTTTGGAGTGAGTCTTTATTGACCGCCGGTGTTGGATTCCTCCTGCTTCCAGTCCTAGGTTTTCGCGCAACGCTGCTAGTTTTATCAGCTGTATTTTGGGCTTTGTTTGTTAACATCGTTAGAATTTTCTTAATTCCTGTCGTTGATATCCTCTTGGGTTACGACCTGAGTCATGGTATTTCGCATGATATTCTTGGATATGGTGCACTAACGATAGGAATTTTGATGATCTTTAGCACAGATCAATTCTTGTTGTTTCTCTTCGGACCCGTTGAAACTGGCGAAAGTGAGTCAGATTCAATTGGGGAGTCAATTACTCGGTTTTGGAATCATATCATTTCAGCAGATGGTTCCAAAACTGAATCGAATGATAGTCATAAAGTGTCCTCCATCAGAAAATCCATTTCCAAATCCGGTTTCTCATTCATTTGGATTGTTGCATTTCTGATCATTTCGATGGGTGTGTTTCAATTCGCCGATGTTCAAAGATCAATCGCTCAAACCGATCTTCAAGTTCGCTTTTTCGACGCCGACGTCACTTTAGACTACGAGGAAGACGATATCCCTAAAGAAGTGGACGGTTGGAAACTCGTTCAGTATGAAGTGCAAGATCGTTCTCGGGGTAGTGACCTTGGCCAACGCTCTGACGTTTGGCAATTCCGATCACCGACCTGTGCCGCTATCGCCTCCCTGGATCAAGCCTTTCCAGGTTGGCACGAATTGACCACATGCTATAAAAATCAAGGCTGGAATCTAAAAACACGCGTCCGAAAGAATCCCAGTGATATCTTGGGCAATGATTCCAGTGACGACTCCTGGCCATTTATCGAAGCCACGTTTGAAAAGAAAACTGGTGAAAAAGGCTATTTATTGTTCAGTCATTTTGATGCCTTCGGCGAAGGTGTCGATGCACCAGAGCAATGGAATTCGATTAATTCGTTTTTCGTGAGGGCGCAAAATCGCATGTCTCACCGAATTCGCTCCAGTCTTCTCCGAGGCGAGGTCTATCAAACCCAAGTCTTTCTTACCTCGTATGGGGATCTCGATAACTCGATAAAGCAGGAAGTCAATGAGCGCTACCTAAAAATCAGGGAGCAATTGAGAACCCGCTTTAAAGAGAAAAAGAAGCAACTCGATACCTCTTCTGCGACGCCTTAAGGCGACTCATCGCCCGTCGATTCTAAATTCCCCCAACCTCCGCCTCCGGGAGTCTCCAATCGCAATCGCTCCCCTGAAGTAACTCTTATTTCGCAGGAGGACGATAGTGTTTCTACGTTTCCACCTATTCCAATCCGCAAATTGACTCCCGGTTTCCCTGGTTCCCCCCCGGCGACACCGTACGGGGATTTCAAACGTCTATTTGTCAGTAGGGAAACGGTGAGTGGTTTTAAAAATTCAATTTCCCTCACAATTCCATTACCGCCGCGATGGAATCCCTGCCCTCCGCTTTCTTGCCGCACGGAAAATTCTCGCAAAATCACTGGGTAGCGGGTTTCCAAAATTTCTGGATCGGTCAACCGGGTATTGGTCATGTGAGTATGGACTGCGTGTGCTCCAGGATTTTGAGGCGTTGCGCCTGCACCACCACCAATCGTTTCGTAATACCCAAAACTGTTATCTCCCATTAACCAGTTATTCATCGTACCCTGGCTCGCAGCCGCCAAATTCCCCTCGACTGCCTGTTGCAAAGTTCCCAGCAAAACATCCACGATCCGCTGCGAGGTTTCCACATTCCCTCCAACAATTGCGGGGCAATCCTTTGGGTTGTCATAACTGACGGGATTCAAAAAACAGGTCGGCAAAACGATTTCAACCGGCTTGAGAATGCCTTCATTCAATGGGATATCATCCTCAATGAAGCATCGCATCACATAAATCACAGCGGAAGCTACAATCGCTGGATTGGCATTTAAATTCCCTCGAAGAACGGGATCGGTTCCGCTGAAGTCAATTTTGACAGAATTCTGGCTGATCGTAATAGCAACTCGGATCGTCGCTCCATTATCAAGCTGATCCTCAAATTGATAACTGCCGCTCTTCATACGACTGATGGCCTGACGCATTTTTTGCTCAGCTGCGTCTTGCATAAACACAGTGTAAGCCAAAACATGATTCTCAGAATACTGGCCGACCAACTTCATTAAGTCACGTATACCAGTCCGGTTAGCGGCGACTTGTGCGCGCAAATCAGCTAAATTCTCATCTGGTGCACGCGAGGGGTAGGGGGGGCGCGTTAGCAATTGACTCAAGGCTTCAAAATATACTTCGCCTGTCTGACCGTCGACTAATTTAAAATTTCGTATCAACACTCCCTCTTGCTGTAGGTTTGTGGCATTCGGTGGCATCGACCCCGGTGCAATACCCCCTATCTCCGCATGGTGCGATCGGCTGGCCACCCAAAAAATCAACCGGCTTTTATCTTTATTAAACACGGGCGTAATAACCGTGACATCGGGCAGATGCGAGCCCCCTCCATAAGGGTCATTGGTCACGAAAACATCACCCTCAGAAACTTTCGTATTCAATCGAATAATGGTTCGGACCGTCTCGCTCATGGCTCCTAAGTGGACGGGTATGTGTGGAGCGTTGACGATCAAATCACCATTTGCTGTAAAGATAGCGCAACTAAAATCGAGCCTTTCTTTCACATTAACGCTCATGGATGTCATTTGCAGCGCAATCCCCATTTGCCTTGCGATGGTCCCAAAATGATTGTTAAAAATTTCTAATTGCGTTGGGTCAGGCTGCTTCAATGGCCGAGCCAGTTTATCTTCTGCCAGCCCAACCTCTTCGTTTGTTTTCTCAATTAACAGCTGCCCCTCACTCAGCATGGTTGCCCTCCAACCTGATTCCACAATGGTTGTGGAAAGCGCGCTGGCAATTAAAACAGGACCTTGAACTGCGTCACCGGAGCTCAAACTCTCTCGTTCAAATACCGGTATCATTTGGTAATCAATACAGCCAGTTTCTAAATTTTTGATGACGACATTTTGCTCAGCGACGGACTGGGGCGATGTAAAATTTTTGATCTCGATCGTTCTTGCCAAACGTAACCCAATCCTGTTGCCTTCCATTCTGGCAGCAACAAGTTCAATCTCTCTATCACTAATAAAACCAAATCGTTGTTGATGTTGTCGTTTAAATGAATCAACAATTTCCGCAAACCCATCACTTAGGATATCTACTTCAACAGACTGAGATGCATCCGTACCAACATAGCGCAAATCCAAGCTTCTTGTTAACTGAGCCTCCTCTCCCAGTTCCGCCTGTATTTCAAATTCCATCTCCCCCCAAAGCCCGTTAACCTGTTTGAGAAGTTCATTTTTAAGAACTCCTAATACAGATCTAACCCGACTAGACTTCTGATCGGCGAGGCGGATTCCAGCCGCACTGAGAATGCTACCATTCGACGGGTCTAATATTTTTTTGACACCTATCGAGTTGGCGACCTGGCAAGCATGTTGAGGCCCCGCGCCCCCAAATGCCACCAACAAATAGTCACCTGGATCAAACCCGCGCGAAACTGAGACACTTCCGATCGCCGATGCCATATTTTGATTGGCAATCGCTAACAACCCGTAGGCCGCTTCGATCGTCGTCAACTGATAACCCGCTGATTTCATTTCCCGACACAATTCTGTCAAGCGATCGCTGACGGCTATTTGATCTAAGGGAAATGGAAAACGACTTTGTACAATCCGGCCGAGAAATAAATTAACATCGGTGAGTGTCAATGGACCTCCTCGTCCATAGCAGGCAGGGCCAGGATTCGATGAAGCACTCTCCGGCCCGACCCGGAGGCTCGCACCATCGAACCAACAGATCGACCCTCCTCCCGATGCCACCGTTTCAATAGCCACCATTGGAGACATGATACGTATATTAGATTTGTAAGTCTCATATTCTAATTCCAATTTACCGTCGTATCTTCCAACGTCGGAACTTGTCCCTCCCATATCAAACGTCAAGAGTCGACGAGATCCAAGCTGCTCGCCTGCGCGAATAGCGCCGACGATGCCGCCAGCCGGTCCCGATAGCACCGAGTCCTTTCCAGAAAAGAATTTCCGTTCAACCAAGCCACCCGCGGAAGTCATTAACTGCAAATGACTGTCATTCGATAAACAGTTTTCAATTTGATTCAGATAAACTCCCAGCACTGGATTTAAATACGCATCCAGTACGGTCGTTTCCGCTCGAGACAACATTTTAATCAGGGGCGCTACTTCGGATGATAAATGAACATCTGAAAACCCCAAGGCTCGAGCAATGGCTCCGACAACTTTTTCATGTTGGGGGTAACGATAACCATGCAACAAGCAGATCGCGATCGAGGTGATCCCCTTCGATTTCAACTCAAGGAATGAATCTCGAATCTTAGCTTCACAAGGAACTTGTTCGACGGTGCCATCAGCGAGTATTCTCTCATCAATTTCGATACATATCTCAGTCAAAGAGGTTGGTTTTTGAATATCTAATTCAAATAAAGATGGCCTCGCTTGATCGCCTATCGCCAGCAAATCACCAAAACCCTTTGTCGTCACCAAAGCAGTTGCAGCGCCGGTGCGAGTCAAGAGTGCATTCGTGCCCCGAGTCGTCCCCAAGTGAACTCGGCACGCGGGGATCGGAGAACCCAGAGGTAATTGAAGGAGCCGTCGGATCGCGAGAATTGGGGCCGGAATCTCAAAATCGAGCTCGTAACGAACTGAATTTTTTGACTGGGAAACGTCTAATATTTGACCCGCCGTTGAATGAGACGGCTGTTCTTGGAGCCAAATTTCGCCGTTTTCTGAATCATATTGTTGAACCTTTGACTCAAATTGTGTTATTCCATCGCCAGCAACAATGCGAAACTTCGCACCTACCCAAAAATCATCACCAGCATTGGAATCGACAAACCACCGATTTGGGATTTTTGAGATATCCCGTAACTGATTTTTGACTATTCCAGAACTCAGTTCCTTGATCTCATATGAATTGCCTTGCGGATCCAATGCCTGGCAATCCGTAAATGTTCCACCAACGTCAATCCAAAATTGCCAAAAGCACGCTTCCGTTTGACTGGCTCGTGAACGGGTCATATTTATGCTACTTTTCTCCAACGCATATCAAATGGGAGTCCGTTCGCAAATAAAGTCGATTTCCAGCAACAGCCGGCGTCGCTCGAGTTGACTCGCCCAGAGAGTGTTTACAAATTTGTTCATACTCACTACCGGTTCCGATCACTAACAGATTGCCGGCTTCATCCATAATGTAAATATTGCTTAACGTAGCGATCGGCGAGCCCGAAAAACCCTTTGCCATTCTCTCCTCCCAGATCGGAGCGCCCGTTTGAAGTTCCACGCATTTGCCAATCCCTTTGTCACTAAACAAATATAATTTGCCATCTACCGCGATCGGCGTGGGAACGTAGTTGGCTTTTTTAATCTCGTACACTTTTTCCGGAACTGAATTAATTTCATTGCCAGGTCGAATGGCGACCAAATAATTACCACCGCCGCCAGAACCATTGCTGCCAATGATTAACCCATCGACTGTTAACGTCGACGCCACAGTTCGCATCCGAAACGGCAGTGTCGCCCAGTTTTGCTTGCCCGTTTTAGGGTCGAGACTAAAAAATCCATCGCCAGTGTTACAAGAAACTAATTGTTCAGTGCCATTTTTATCTTTAAAAATTGAGGGGATCGCATAACAGGCCCTTGTTGATGTCAGCGAAGAACTCCAAGCGTCATCTCCTGTCTCACGATCCACTGCAATCACGTGACTGCCGCCGGATTTTTGCCCCGGTTTAAGACGGTCAGATTGCTGGGAATTGAAGACGATTACTTTGTCATGATAAACCACTGGACTCGCAGCAAATCCGTGTTGAGAAGTCCACGTACCAAAATCTCTTTGCCATTTCTGGTTTCCATCATGGTCTAGAGCAACCAGCATTGTATGCTCGGGGTCAGCGTAGGTTAAATAGACATGTTTTTCATCAACTGCTGGCGTGCTGGAAGCAAAGCTATTTCGTCCATGGACACGATAAACTCCATGCTTAAACACCTTACTCCAGCGTGCTTTGCCCGACAGCGCATCCAAACATTCCAACGTGAGTTTCCCGCTGCTCGGGTCGCAACTCGTCACGAATAGATGCTGGCCCCAAATCACAGGCGAACTTGAGCCGATCCCTGCAAGTTTTACCTTCCAGTGATATTCAGCATCGGAAATATCTCGGGGCAGCTGGGCTCCACCGACTAAGCCTGCGCCATTGGGGCCGCGAAATCGAGGCCAATTCGGTTGAGAAAAAATCAAGCTGTTATTTAGCAGCACGAACAATACAGACCAAGCCAAAATGGCTGTTACCGGTTGGCGAAGCATAGAACCCTCGTTGTTAGTGATTTCAAGCCGCTGATTATATCACTTTCCAGTGGAGCAGACACGCTTTTAAAGGTCGTCGTTTCGACGATGCGCAAACTTAGTGACAAAACTCCGCCATTCCAGACGATGCTGATTCTGAACTAGAAGATTCTAGCGATTGGCACCACTCACAAATTCGCCAATCCAACCAATGACGATCAGGATCTTCACCTCTTCGACCAAAGAATCCAAGATGCCCACCGTATTCGGTTGCCACCATCCTAATTGAGTTTGACATCTGATGGTCAGCGTACATGTTGAAAGGCACAACGGGATCGTCCATTGCAGTTACCAATAAAGTTGAGACCTGCACATCCACCAAATTGGACGCCGAACTCGCGTCACGGTAATAGTCATGTGCATTGCGATAGCCCCAACACGGAGCCGTAAACTGATCGTCCCAGTGAACCAATCGCGTTGGAAAACGCCTCATTTTACTTTCAACTAAATTTGAAACTCGCTTCCGACGACGCTGCAATTGATTTTGAAGTTGTTTCACAAAATACGATTCATACAGTCGGTTACCGTGCTGTCTCAAATGCCAAGAGCAATGAACCAAATCGATCGGCGGTGAAACAACCAAAGCCGCATCAATTTGGGCGTGGGGATTCGCACCCCAGATTCCAATCGTTTTTAAAACAATATTGCCACCCAGAGAAAATCCCACCAAACTGATCTTCGAGTTCGGACTCAACTGGTGGACGGAATCGATAACAGCATTGGCATCCCAGTAATTCCCGCCATGCAAGTGAGATCTCGAAACTCCAGAGCTGGCGCCCGAGCCCCGCATGTCAACACGAATCGTCCTAATGCTATGTTGATTTAATTTTGCCGCAGTTCTGGATACACTTGGCGAGCGATGCGATCCACAGAGCCCGTGGAATAAAATCGCAATCCGATCACCCTCTGCCCAGCCTCCGGGTTGATCGTCATGCACAATCAAGCGATCACCATCGTGTAAATCAACTATTCGCCTAGTCGCATGATCCGCGCCGCAGTTCCCTTTAAATGTAGCGCCCAGCACAGTCTGCAAATGAGCCGATCTAAGTAACCGATGGGGTCGAAAGGGAGGGAATTCGCTGACACTCACGGCTACAGACTCAGGTTTCCAGGAGGGAAGATTTGCACCCGACTATAACGGATTATCATTTAAAAAACGAATTGTTTTATCTCAGGCAAATTCGTTTTTTTAAATTATTTCTTTCGCTTCGAGCAGCTCAATTACTTTCGCAATACAGTCTGCGGGTTTCAATTGAGCTGTATCGAGAACTAGGTCAGCATCTTTGGGTTCCTGATAGTTCACTTTCGATTCAAGAGGCGTATCTTCGGAAGCGGTCTGTTCAGATTGGTGCCTCTGTTGGCAAACTTTCTCTGGCGCGTTGAGATGCACGACTAAAAATTTCTCGTCGCCAACGACTCCAGCAGCTTTCTTTCGGTCATCTTCGTTGGGCGACACAAAGGAAAGTAGACAAATTAAACCGGCGTCGTTCATCAGTGACGCCACTTCCGCAGCTCGGCGAACATTTTCACTTCGATCGTCTTTGGAAAAATTCAAGTCTCGACTCAAACCAATTCGCATATTTTGACCGTCAACGACCATCGCACTTCGGCCCATGTCGAATAGTTGACGCTCTACCCCAAAGGCCGTAGTAGATTTTCCAGCTCCAGGCAGACCAGTAAATAAGATCGTCGTCGGTTTTTGGCCGTATCTCGATGCTCGTTCTGCTGGAGTTACGGCGCTGATTTCTTCAACCAAGGATTCACTAACGGATGCTTTCTCCCAGCTCGCACCTGTATTTTCGCTGGTACGTTGATCAATAATCATCCCAGCGGCCACAGTTACGTTTGTAATCCGATCGATCACAATAAACGCGCCAGTGCTCTTGTTGGTTCGATAACGATCAAAACAAATAGGCTGGTTTAAAACAACATTCACTCGCCCAATCTGATTAAGTTCTAAAGTAGGCGCGGGACTGCTGTGCATCGTATTCACATCGATTTGATAACGAAGCGTTGAGAAATTACCGGTTACCATTTTGGTAGTGTGTTTGAAAATATATTGTCTACCAGGAATCATCGCTGCGTCGGACATCCAAACCAGCATCGCATCAAACTTCTGCTCAAGCTTAGGCAAATTGCCTGGTTTGACGATCATATCGCCTCGACTCGAATCGATTTCATCATCCAGAGTCAGTGTCACTGACATTGGCGTGGCGGCCTCTTCGAGATTACCGTCGAAAGTAACGATCTCTTTCACGCGACTGGTTTTTCGTGATGGTAAAGACATCACTTGATCACCAACACGAATGATTCCGGAAGCAATTGTTCCTGCAAAACCGCGAAAATCGAGGTTGGGCCGAATGACAGATTGGACGGGGAAACGGAAATCTTTGAGATTGCGATCAGAACCGATGTAAACCGTTTCCAGAAAATTCATCAAGGTTGAGCCATTGTACCAAGGCGTATTTTCACTACGCTCAACAACGTTGTCCCCATTGAGCGCTGAAATTGGAATGAAATGTAAATCATTCGGATCGAGACGCTGCGCAAATTCTCGATAGTCATCGCAAATTTCTCGAAAAACTGACTCGCTAAAATCAACGAGATCCATTTTATTGACAGCGACAAGGACATGTTTGATACCGAGCAAAGAAGCAATAAAACTATGACGTTTCGTCTGCTCCATAACGCCGTGACCGGGGCGTGCATCTATCAAGATTATCGCGAGATCCGCCGTGGAAGCGCCAGTTGCCATATTTCGCGTATATTGCACATGGCCCGGAGTGTCAGCAATGATAAATTTACGTTTCGCCGTTGAAAAATAACGATAGGCAACATCAATCGTGATGCCCTGTTCTTTTTCTTCCTTCAGGCCGTCGGTTAACATCGCTGGATCAAAACCGCCGCCCGTTGTTCCATGCACCGCCGAGTCTTTCTCTAATTTGGCGAGCGTATCTTCGTAAATCATCTTTGAGTCGTAAAGCAACCGCCCGATCAGCGTGCTTTTACCATCATCGACGCTTCCGCACGTCAGAAAACGGAGCAGTTCTTTTTTCTCGTGCTGGTCGAGATAGGCATTAATATCGCTGGAAATTAAATCGTCTTGATGAGACATTGTTTTGAATGCAGATTCTAATGGTGGAAAAATACGCTACTTAGTCAACTTCAGCTCATACCTTGGCAAGGAATAGATTAGAAATAACCCTTTTCTTTTTTGTCTTGCATGGATCCTTCATCATCATTATCGATCACTCGCCCATTTCGCTCGGAAGTCGTCGCGAGCAACATCTCTTGAATGATTTCCGGGAGTGTCGTTGCGGGCGCCTCGACAGCGCCTGTCAATGGGTAACAGCCGAGCGTTCGAAATCGAATTGTCTTTTCAACTGGAACTTCGCCAGGCAATAATTCGAGCCGGTCATCATCGAGCATGATCAAAACTCCATCCCGCTCAATGGTCGGTCGCTTTGCCGCAAAATAGAGCGGCACAATCGGAATTTTTTCTAAGTGAATGTACTGCCAGACATCTAATTCCGTCCAATTAGAAATTGGAAAAACCCGAATGCTTTCACCTTTGTTTACTTTGGCATTATAAAGATTCCATAGTTCAGGCCGTTGATTCTTTGGATCCCACTGGTGGGACGCACTTCGGAATGAATAAACACGCTCCTTAGCGCGAGATTTTTCTTCGTCCCGCCGAGCTCCACCAAACGCAGCATCAAATTTATATTTATTAAGCGCTTGAATTAACCCATCTGTTTTCATGACTTCCGTGTGCTTTCCGCTGGAAACCATCGGGTCAAGATTTAAAGCTCGACCCTCTTCATTGATGTGCGTGATGACATCTAATCCAAGTTCCTTAATCGCATAATCCTCTTTAAACTTATACATGTCCTGGAATTTCCAGCAAGTGTCGACATGCATCAGCGGGAACGGAGGCTTTGCGGGATAGAACGCCTTGAGCGCGAGGTGCACCATTACCGACGAGTCTTTTCCGATCGAATACAGCATGACTGGATTGTCAAACTCAGCGGCAACTTCGCGGATGATGTGGATGCTTTCAGCTTCCAACTGTTTCAGGTGCGTTAATTGATAGGAAGACAATGGAGACTCACTCTAATTCTTAAAAACGACGGAACTCGGGAGAAACCATAATAGATAGGAGCGTCAGAGGCTACAATGCAGATATAAGCCGGTTATTACCGCCCCAAATCAGCCATAGAGGTGGAGATACGCGCTGTTAGCGGAGCTCAAGGACTTAGCCCGCTTCGCAAGGAGCACCGCTCCAGGTTCACTCACTCTTCGAAGATGATCAACCATGTTTCGTTTCTAAGAGGATTCCGCAGATAAATAGTCACTGAATGGCTCGTTCAAGAAAATTCTGGCTCGACAATCCATCATAAGCACAAGTCGCTCTCGGCAATCGCTTCGATCAAGAACTTTCTTAATACTATCTAACAAGCTTACTCTTTGGCAATTCGAATAACTCCGCTTAGGAGATACTAATCGCCGTTCGTTTTTCTCCGATCAGAGTAATTAATTCTTGCTGGGGCTTCGCAAACTTTGAAATGCCCTCCCGCATTAGCGCTTGCTCTAGTTGAACAAAATCGACATTCGTTTCAATATCTTGATGAACCGACTTTGGTGTTGACGAATCAATCTGCCGGGTAAACTCAACATCGCTATCAGCAATCGCATCATTAGTAGAGGGTGGGTTTGTCTGAATATCACTTCCCGCCAAAGCCGCAACGTATTTCCATTTTGGGTCTTCCGGCTTTTTCGTTCCTGTGCTCGCAAAAATCATCTCTTGCTGGAGCGGGCAACTTTTTCCGGACCAAAATTTTTGATTGGACGCCCAAATGTTTTTGGCGTTTACAATCCCAACCTGTCCCTGCGTCTCTTCGTGCAAATCTGGCAACTGTTGCTCGGTATACACATCAATTCGAGAAACAAAGATACTATAAACGCTTTTAAAATGATCCAGTGATTTACGTCGCTGTGCACCGCGCCAACAAGCCTCACGCGCCGCCTCGTACTGTCGAGCGGTAAATATCAAAGTAACATTCAAGCTCGCTCCCGCCGCCACCAAATCTTCCAACGCATCAATGCCCGCGGGAGTTGCCGGCACCTTGATCATCCGATTGGGATGCCCCGCCGACCATTTTTTACCTAACTCGAGGTAGCGAGCAACGCGATCATCGTGCGGTAAATTTAGGTCAGTATCTTCGATTAGTGGGTCTAATTCAAAACTAACATAGCCATCGTTGCCCTGAGTTTCAGACCACACCTTTTCAAAAACCATCTGGGCATCTTTCACCAATTGGTTCGTGATCTGCCATGCAATTTCATTGTCACTTGCACCAGTCTTCATAACCGCGTTTATTTCTGAATCAAATCGACCCGTCTTGATTAAATTAGAAACGATAATCGGATTAGAGGTTGCGCCTGTCGCTCCTAGTTTACGGCTGGCTCGTACTAAATCTGGGTCAATGCTATCTAGCCAAAGCTTTGTCCCACAGTTGATTAGCGACGTTAATGAATCCGACATAATTTATCCCCGTGTTAGGCTGACTTCATCTTCTAAGTCGAAACTACTTTTCAAAGAAAGCTAATTTGAATCGCCACATGGGGCAGCTTTGGAAATGGGCTAATTATTGACGTCTGAAAAACAGCGCTTAAAAACACGTAGGATAAAGGGATTTCACAAACGAATAAAGTTGTCGTTCCCCAATTCGACGATAACGACATCCTCGATATGAAACGTTTGCAGTGAACCATTAAAGATGATTCAGCATCTCATACACAATTGGTCAACGCACCCGGCTGTTAATTATAAAAATTTCGCCAACTCCGCTGCGATAGGAATGGACACATGCTCGCCTTGAAGTTCTGAATCACCGACCTCCGAGTTCTCAATTGCTGAGCTCTTCAAATCTCTCGTCGGGCCAGCCACTAAAAAACTGGCTACCGCCATGTGAGCATCCTCCTCACGCGGAAAGTCGTGTAAATAGGCTTGATCAACATCCCAAGCTTTCATCGCCAAGAATTCTGCCGTTTTCCGGAATACATCGCGTGCCGAACGACTAGATGAAGCGACAGTCACCCTCGACGCCTTCCCGCCTCCAACCGAGATCCATCGAACCGCGGTGTCTTTAGTCCGCTGTGAATCTAGGCAGACAAGGAACTGATCGGCAACATCACTTGGAGAACTTAGAATTCTATTGCCGGGATGGTATTGCGAAACAAAGTCACGCACTTGATCGATCGGTGCGCCAACTTTGTTAACGACTGCTTCAATCGTGGATTCTAAATCGACCCACTCTACTGGGGCAACCAGCTCAGATTTCTCAATTGGCTTGAACTCAAACAAGTCGATGATGAAATCGTGGTCAGTTGAGGTAAAAATTTTGGCACCAATTAACTCTTGGTCTGCTGGAATTCGTTTGAGCAAATTAGCAAGTAAGCCGGGGTAGTTTTTACGTGCAACCACTGCGATCTGTTGGCCGTCATCGCTTCGCAACATGATTTCTTCAGAAAGATTACATACGCCCATTGCGAGCAACGCCTTTAATTGGCGAAGTTGGTCATCACGCGATAGCATTTTGAAATAATCCTCTGGCAAGCCCCGCACAATCCTTGCAATTACATCGTCGAGTTCAAAGTCGATATCGGCACGCAAGTCTTCGACAATTTCATGGGCTCGCTGTTCAATTTCGGCTGACATTTTGTTTGTTATTGGCTCCGAGTTTCAAAAATCACAATTGTTTATTGTCACTATTTATCGAATTCCTAACAGCAGGCAATCTCTCTAATGCTAGAAAACCAGGGAAAACCGTTGCTATCTAAACATAACTGACCAGACAAATTCAACGAACTGTTCAGCTTTACAAGCGTAGTGTTTATTTGTACACTATTGTGGAGTGAGGGCTAAAAGAGCGGCCTTTCCGCCCTTAACTGTACGCCAATGGTGCCTGAAAGGATTTCGCGGCACAGATTAATGTTCAAGATGTCGGATTATTGATTACCGACAATCAAACTTTTGAAAGGAGTCTGATATGTTAATTCTTTCGCGACGCGAAGCAGAAAAAGTTCTTTTTCCCGGTCTTGGAATTTCAGTTGAAATCACAAGAGTCCAAGGGCGATCGGTTCGGCTTGGAATCCAAGCACCTGATGAAGTTCGAATCATTCGTGGCGAACTCGAAGCCACCGCAAACCTCACCCCACGAAAACGACAAAGAAGAAAATCAAAATTCTCGGCTGAGCCTTCGCCCGCAATTCAAAAGTGCCTTGACGCTGCCAACCTTGCTATTCATCTCGCGCGGAATCAACTTCGCCAAAACTTGAACGAAAAAGTAGAAGACGCGCTTAATCATGCCTTGGAGTGTTTGGAAACCCTTCAAGCTGTTTCTGTAACAACCGAAGACGCTAGTTTATCTTCGGCATCAGTCAACGAAGTGCAATCTGACTACAAGTTAAATCGAAAAAAAGTGGCGATTGTAGTCAATGACTTTAATAACTCAGCCGAGAATTTGATTGATCAACTCTCGTCTCTCGGCTATCAAACCACACACTTTAACAAGGGTGAATCGCTCATTGAGTTTTTGCAATCATGCGAACAGCCCAATTTGATTTTATTACTTTCTCCTGTCCAGTTAACGGGAATCACAACGACGCAAAAGATAGATCCGCTCAAATTGCAAACGGCACTCAACATCTCAACAAACGAGTCGATACCTGAACCAGTGGCGGCAAACCAAAAAATCGAACAATCGAGTCTTAGGATGTTCGGCGTCGGCAGTTTACAACGGTCGACTCGAACCTACGTCATGCAAGATATTGAAATAACCAGTTGGTTCGCCGAGACGACTGACGAGTCCGCAGCAGAAAGCTGTTTTACCTAAAAAGCGAGGGATCAGTGCTGTTCGCTAGACTCGCTCTTAGCGACACGGCCTGTTTGCTGCGTTTCACTGTTGGACGGGGAAGTTGTTTGGCCTTCAAAAACAGAAAACTCGGCCCAGACTGGAATGTGCTTAGACACTTGCGAAGCCACTTCGAGTGGTAAATTGTATTTCTGAACAAAATCAAACACACCACCTCGACCGGTGAACTCAACGGTCGCAACTTCGTTAAAAACTAAATTATCAAATTGAGTCGTATTGAAATAATTAGTCCCCCGATCCGAAACAACCCAAGTTAACCCTGCTCGCTTTCGCATTGGCTGAAGCTCGGAATCTCCGCCGCTGAAATCACCAATAATTAACACATCATCCTCACCCCGCCCATCATTTCGAATGGCACGAAACAATTCGATCAATCCGGTGAGTTCTCGCTGCGGTTGAAGGTGTCCAAGTTTTACATTGACCAGCGAAAATGTAAACGCTTCGTCATCGACCGGCCCTCGCGTCTTAAAACAGGTCACCAACGGTTTGTGACTAAGCAATTCATCTGGGTCATCAACCGCGTACCATTGCGTTTGATTCAGGATTAACGTTCTCTGGTTAAAAATAACCGCCGAAGAGAGACGGGCTCCATCCCCACGAGATGGATCTGAAGCTGAAAAATCAGAGACGTAAGTATAGTCTGGAACTTGAGTTTCGATCTGAGGAAAAATCTTGCTCCGACGCTCCGCATTATTCATGTGTAATACAACACGATCAAGCCAACCATTATCTTCAGCATTAATGTCTTGAATTGCTACCGCATCGTAATGAGAGCAAATGTCAGCCAATAATTCTAATTCAGAAACGGTTTGACTACCCTTTATTTCATCATTGACTTTAACAGACGCAATTCTGATAACGTTGGCGACATACTTGGGTGACGGGTCTACCTCTGTTATCAACTCGACCGATTCATCTGAGACTCCATCTAACCCGTATCCTACTTGGGATGTTAGAAATTGCTCCTGGACTAAACCTAAAATATCTGCAGGTTCACGAATTCTGTCACGATGAAATAGAACCCATATCCCGCCTATAACGACACTTGCCAGTAATAGTGTTTTTAAAAATCGGGAATTCATAGCGCCGGTAGTCGATTTGGGGTTCGCTTTTTGGAAAACCTGAAAGGTCCTCGTCTCGCCTTAATGAGTTTCTTCACCTGTAATCGGTAATAAGCCAAACTAACCTAGAGCGATTCTTGTTCTGTTCACTTTTTGGCGTGAATACCGATTGTCGCAAGACAATGGAGGCTGAGCTCGACAGATTTGGCAGTGCCAATCAATTTATTCGGACTAACCAGACCGCCCGCGGGGAGGACCAAATCTTTGGTGGAACGCATCGGCATTAAAGTAATCAAACAATTATTTAAGCAGATGGTAAAAGATCTTCGGCCGTTTCTTTTTGCCGGCGCCGAATTTCACCAACCTCTATTTGGGCAGTTCGGCCATCAAGATTTGGCCGGAAGACGATTAGCAATACCATTGGTAGGTACCAAGCCATGTAAACACCTCCGGAGAATCCGTGCCAATATTGGACTGCCAACATTACCGCTGCACTGTAACCCACCAAAATTCCAATGTTCTTTTGCGATGGCCACGCCACAAACGAAACGCAAAACAGAATGAACGCGACGAGCAATGGTAGTCTCCACCAATTACTCCAACCTAAGGCCCAAATCCCCTGGAGCCCCTCCATTCGAGGAGACCAAAAACCAAACATCACTTGGAGCTGTCCCCAAAATGCCATGAGCGTGGTTGAGGTGAACAGCAAAACGCCAATGCAAACCAGGATTGCAATTAATGAGCCAACAATAAACCTCCAGCGACCACGCTCCCAATAAAAACTGATCCAAAGTGGCAATAGAAATATTGGATAATACGAAACGCTGGTTGCTAATCCAAACAAAATTCCCGCAATCCACGGTCGCCGAAAACTAACAATCGCCCACAAAATCAGGGCCGCAGGCAGAACATGCAGTACATAGCCGGTGTACATGGAAGTGTAGGGGAGCATCAAATAAATTGTCGATATCCCTACCCCGACTTTAAAGTTGTTGTAGTTAAAATAACAGAAAAGAACGAGACCTAAAACAATCAACACCTGGCTCGCAATCGCCAATGATTTTGCAGCGATAATGTACCGGGACATATCAGTCAATTCCTGTGTGTCTGGATTCGTTTTTAGAATCGCATCTCCACTTTCAAACGATGGGATGATCGGGAATAAATTGAAGAGTGTGTAACCCGGGCCCCTCCGCTTTAACTGATCTTTCTCGTCTGCATCGACAGCCTTTCGTTGCAATAATTTCACCGCATTTCGAGACCCGCTAAGATCTTCATTGGTCGGCTCTGAAATCGCAATATTGGCAAACAAAAACATCATCAAACTAAATCCGAAAAAAGCCATCCCACCGATTCCCAGGTTGGGCTCCAATTGCGGTCGCCGTGTCAGGCCGGGGTCGATCAACATACGGATCAAAAGTAATCCGCCAATTGAAAATAGCCAGTAATAACCAAGTCGCTGCCAAACCACTCCCTTGCTATCGAGATTCAGTTCCTTCTCGTCGGCATCCTTCCGGTCCCCTTGAGGCTCGTCTTGTGCTTGGGAGTCGTCTATTTTCGACTCCGGATCAAGTGATGGTTGCGAGCCAGCGGGTGGAATATTCTCTTCTGTCGATTCAGCTAATTGTACTTCTGAAACCGCAACCGACTTATTCTGTGCCTCCCACTGACGACCGCCCTCGATCAACAGTAAACCGGGCGCCAACAAGATGATTAGGCAAAGGTCAAAATTTCGAACACTCCAGAAGCGATTAAACTTGAAAAATAGCGCAAGCATTAAGAGCGACGAAAGGTATGCCCACGTCGACGGTGCTACTCTGACATAGATGAATGGAAAGGTATCCATCAGCTCGTAAATTTTCCCGAATCAATTATCTCGTTTCCCGAATGGCAATCCTGCTGTTTCCAATCACTGAAAACAGAGGAACCCTTGAGTTTGATTAGTGTAACCCGTTCCAATCCATGCACAATGATCAAAACAAAGCCCGACTCATCCAACTATCATCCCGTACCAGCCTAACTAAGTCACCTCAAATCGCCAATCAATCGGATTAAATTCCATAAGAGAAAGCGTTGGTTTTTTGATTTCCGCGCAGATCTCTTTAGCGATTGTGAATCTAAAGCCACGGGCACACCCTGTCGATGAACCAATTTCCACTCCGCCAAAATAAATCTAGAGATAGTAGAGGATCAAAAACACGCCAAGCAAAACAGCGGCCCAAAACGCCATCGAACTGGTCGACCAAGTGCTGCCAAGCCAACCTCGGCCGCCACATGAATTTGCCAGCCAGTTGAGAAATCGCTTGATCATTGCCAAACAAGCAAGCCGGAACAGCGAATCAATGAGCTGAACAATTTTTCCGATGTGCCCGATCAACCGTGGAAGCAATCGTCGATAGATCCAATCGGTATCTAGATTGGTCGATCGTATTTCTGCGGGATAGAGATTAGCCTTCATCAGGAATACAAAAGCGAGAGCTGCGAACAATAATAATTGAAACTGCATAATAACGTGCGCCGCGGTATACGGTTCGTAATGCGTTTCAAAGGGAAGCATGTCGTAAAGCGGTTGGTAATAAACTCCGATCGCGATACAGCAGAAAGACGCAATCGCCATTGCTGTTAGCATATTCCACGGCGCCTCTTTAACTCGCTTACCTGAATCATGAGCAAAAAACGCGAAGAATGGAATCTTGATCCCGGAATGTTCCATCACGCCCGCCGAAGCAATTAACAAAATAATCCAAACCGAGAACATCTGCTCATGGCCAGCCGCTGAGATGATCATTGATTTACTTACAAAACCGCTAAGCAGTGGGAATCCCGCAATCGCTCCACCGCCGATCATACAAAAGACCGTTGTGAATGGCATCGATTTGTGAAGCCCACCCAATTCCGTCGCTTTAGTGGTACCCACGCGATGCAATACCGCGCCCATCGACATGAACAAAAGTGACTTATAAATGATATGACAAAAAGCATGAGCTGCTGTTCCATTAAGTGCCAACTCTGTTCCGATGCCAATCCCGACAACCATGAAGCCGAGCTGATTGTTGAGACTGTAAGCCAACACTCTTCGAAGGTCATTCTCAATAACAGCAAATACGATTGGAAAAAGCGTCATCGCACAACCAATCCAGATCAATTCTTCAAGACCCGCAAACCCGCGAGCAAGAGAATAAATTGCCAGCTTTGTTGTAAACGCACTTAAAAATACTGTTCCAGTGGCGGTTCCATTGGGGTAGGAATCCTGCAGCCAGTTATGGAGCAGCGGGAAAGCTCCCTTAATTCCAAAGGCAATCAGAATTAATAACGGCCCAAATTCCAAGTTGCCAATTGCGCCCCGTTGGCCCGGTTCTAATTCAAGAAAGTTCTCAAATACTAATGAACCCGTTTGTTGGTAATGAATAATTGCCCCGGAAAGCAAAAGAACCCCCGACGTCACCTGAATAATCAAGTATCGCATTCCTGAGCGATAGGCCGATTCAGTTCCATTAGCCCAGATTAGAAAGACACTCGATACTGCCGTAAGCTCCCAACACACAAAAAGAGTGATCAGGTCACCAGCACAGCAAGCTGCAATCGCGCTGCCTGCATAAATCATTCCCGCGACATGTTGTTTCGTATCCTTGACATGCAGCGCGTAAATGGAGGCGGTAATCGCGGCTAAGTGAAACACTAAACCAAAAATCCAACTCCACCGATCGATTCGTACGATGTTTAAATCTTGACCGAACAAGTTTAAAGTCACCGCATAAAAATCCGGAGTCGTCCAAAACGCAACCAAACTCAGACTCGATAAAACTAACGCGCCCCAAGCGCTTAGCCGTTGCCCCAAAAATGGCAGCAACAACGCGCCAAGAATCATTATCAATCCCGGAGGAAAATTATGAATCATAATAATCTTCATCTCTCATAATGATCAAACGCAAACCTGTCCCTAAAAATACAACTCCAACAAACGCAGCAAAGCCGAACATCGCCTCGAATCCAAACACCTCTTCAATTACAAATTCAGCGGGATGCAAATGAGCAGTGCTATCATGAGAATCTTTATCATGCGCGTGCTCATCGTGCGCTGTTTCATCATGTGAGCCATCATCGTGCGAAGTTTCTACGTGCGTGGCTTCGGTGTGCTTCTCCGCAAACAAAGGTGCCCACCAAAATTGTGCAATCAATGAAGCAATGCACGCGATGACGAGACCTGCAATGACGACATTTACATTACGTTCCGGCCAACTAGCATCGCTGCTAGAGTCGCCATTATTCGAGTTGTCATCTTCTGTTTTCATTATTTGCAGCAATCAATTTACGGCATCAAGCGAATACGGGTCATCGAGCACTCGTGGCGATTGGCAACAGAACATCATAAATTTCGTTACCGAAAAAGAAGAGCACCACACTCCCGACGGCAGTAATGCACAGAGGCACCACGCACATCATCGGTGCTTCCTTGAATTTCATTGGCGTTTCACCAACGGGTGTCATAAATGCCCGAATTGGAATTGGAATCAGGTAGGCAATATTCAGCAGGGAACTCACCATCAGCGCTGCCAACAACCAAAAATGCCCCGTCTGAACGGTTCCCAATGCTAGAAACCATTTACTCCACGCGCCGCCCCCGGGAGGCAAACCAATAATACTCAGTGTCGCGAGTAAAAAAGCTCCCATTGTCAAAGGCATGGCTCTACCAAGCCCTCGCATGTCGCTAATATTGGTCTTATGGGCACCAACATAGATTGCACCGGCACAGAAAAACAACGTGATTTTACCGACCGCATGCATCGCGATGTGCATTCCACCCCCAATCACACTATCGGAAGTTGCCAATGCAGCACCAAGCGTAATGTAGGCCAACTGGCTGACCGTTGAATAAGCCAGCCTCGCTTTTAGATTATCTTTCGTCATTGCAACGAGAGAAGCTAACAAAATCGTAGCCCCGGCAAGATAACACAGCCAGTCGCTCATCATGATCGGATTCGCGCCCTCGCTAAGCCGCGTTTCGCTGATTAAGTCGATCCCAAAAATATAAACCGACACTTTCAAAATTGAAAACACTCCAACCTTCACTACGGCTACAGCATGAAGCAATGCACTCACCGGCGTTGGCGCAACCATCGCCGCGGGAAGCCAGCGGTGGAATGGCATGATGGCTGCCTTGCCGATTCCAAAAGCAAATAAGCCCAGCAACACTGAAAGTTGGAAATCAGAAATTTTTCCATCGATATTTGGCTGAGCGAGAATGCCGCCAGGTGTGAAGTCAAGCGTACCAGCCACCGTCCATGTCCAGGCGATGGCAAGCATGAAAAACGCAACCGACGTTGACAGCAGAATTCCTAAATAGATCCGACCCCCTTTTTTTGCTTTCTCATCGCCATGATGGGTTACCAGAGGATAGGTCGAAATCGTCATTAATTCATAAGCTACGAACAGCGTGAATAGATTGGCAGCGAAGGCGGCAGCCAGGGCAGCAAAAATTGCCGATGCGAAGCAGGCATAAAACCGAGTTTGGTTTTTTTCATGATGGCTCCTCATGTAGCCAATGGCGTAGACCGTTGTAAGGATCCATAAACCAGACGCCACCAAAGCAAATAACATCCCCAGCGGTTCAACGGTGAAAGCAATTTCAAATCCAGGCAAGATCTCACCCATTTTGAAAGAGGGCCTTTCACCAGAAAACACAAAACCCGCCAGACTTGTCGTCACCCAAAACAAAGTAACCGCGACGCCAATGGTACAGGATTCACGAATATTGGGTGATTTTTCACCAACGAGGAACACCAACGCAATTGCCACTAAAGGCAACAAAATCGCGATCCAAATTAAGTTCTCGGGAGTCATTGAACGCCTCCCATTTGACTGATTCCTAGCAATGACTTGGCCGCTGCCTGAGCGATTCCAGCCGAGTAAACTGTCCAGCAACCAAAAACGATCGTGGAACCAATTACGACATAGGTTGGAATCAACATTGCCATCGGCGCTTCCTTAGCAGTTTGAGCCAAATGCGATGCCGGTGAAAAGTATAAAATTTCGACGACCCGCCAGATATAAACAACCGCCAATAAAGAACTCAGTAACATCAGCACGGCAACCGGCCACAGCTCAAGAGAAAGGGCGGAGGTCAAAAGTAGCCATTTGCTGACAAATCCCGCTGTCATCGGCACGCCTATTAAACCTAATCCACCTACCACCCAGGCAAATGATGTCAGGGGCATCGTCTTTCCAGCGCCGCGCAAGTCTTCCAGCTTCAACGATCCGATTCGCAAGGCAAAGCAACCTACCACCATAAATAATCCGCCTTTGATCAAGGCATGATTAAACATGTGCGTGATTCCAGCAGTCAATCCGCCAACGTTAGACATGCTAATCCCAAGCAGCATGTAGCCAATCTGAGCCACGCTTGAATACGCAAGCAGCCGCTTAATATTGGTTTGGTAGATCGCCGCCGCGGATGCGACAAAAATACCGACTAACGAAAACGCCATCAAAGCCTGATCCAGTGGCAATTGTTCAAACGCGAACTGTGGTGTGAATATCACATAGATCAATCGTATGAATGCATAAACAGAAACTTTCGTTGCCGTCGCAGCAATAAAACAGGTTACGACCGACGGGGCGTAGGTGTAAGCATTTGGCAGCCAAGTGTGGAGTGGAAACACTGCCATCTTGATAAACAACCCCACGGTCATGAACGCGAATGCAACCAGCATCGTTCTCGAGCCTTCAACTGCCTGAATTCGATTCGCAATGTCTGCCATATTGAGCGTACCGGTCATCTGGTAGAGCAAGCCAATGCCGATCAAAAAGAAGGTCGCTCCGACCGTCCCAATTATCAGATAATGCAAAGCAGCCAATGGCGCACGGCGCGTCTTACCTAGGCTAATCAGTGCATAACTCGACAGCGAACTGATCTCGAGAAAAACAAACACATTGAACAGGTCGCCCGTGATGCACATCCCCAGCAGCCCAGTCATGCATAACAAATAAGACGCATAAAAAAGCGAATGCTTGGAGTGGTGTATCTCTTTGTCAACGCTCCTCGGCGCGTAGGTGATCACAATTGCACCTAGGCCGGAAACAAACACCATCACAAATGCACTTAAATAGTCAACGTTGTAGACAATTCCATAAGGCGATGGCCAACCACCAAGCTCATAGGAAATCGGACCGTACTGCATTCTCGATAGCAGACTTACCGCAACACCGAACACCGTCCAGCAAACCAATTGAGTCAACAAAAGCACAAGCTTTCGGTTGCCAATCAAGACAAAGAGAGGTGCCGCCATCAATGGAATGACAATCACCAAAATAGGAAGTTGTTCGATCAAGAGTTTCGATCCATTTCTAGGATCTCGTCCTCTTCAATCGTTCCATATTCTTCCCGAATACGAACGACCAGTGCCAGAGCTAGGGCCGTTGTGGCGATTCCCACAACAATGGCCGTCAACATTAAAACGCTAGGGATCGGATTAGAATAAATTTCTGTGACTGCGTCGACGCTCAAATCTATATGTCCTTCAGTAGCCGCATGTAAATCTTGCCCATGTTCGGCTCCATGACTCTTTCCGCCGTGACTCTCTCCACCATGCGAAGATTTTAAAATTGGCGCTGTTCCATGCGTCACTTTTCCCATGGTGATATAAAGCAGAAATACAGACGTCTGAAAAATATTCAGACCGATAATCGTTTTGATTAAATTCTCGCGAGCAATGACGATATAGAAACCGGTCATCATCAAGAAAATTACTATCCAGTAATTATATAGGCCAAGAAATTCGGTCATGAGGTCACCCGCTCTCGACCTGCAAAGGCATAAAAAATCATCGTCATCACTGCCGTGACGGTAATACCAACGCCCAACTCAACGAGAAAAATACCGAGATGCTGTCCCTCAGGAAGAAAATGGTATGGCGTGTCACCTGGTAAAAAATCTAAAGCGACTGGCAGCTCTGTCAGAATTCCGTGATTAAGCATATCGTAGTCAAGGAAATTCCCACCTAACAACATGCAGGCTAAACCAGTACCAGCATAAACCAACAAACCTAGCGCGGTTAGTTTCTCGATCACCTTCGGCGGCGCAACTTTATGCACCGCAGGAAGCCCGTAAACCAATCCGTATAAAATTAGCGCCGCTGCGAAAATCACTCCTGCCTGAAAGCCACCGCCAGGACCAAAATCTCCATGGAACTGAACGTACAAACCGAACAGCAAAATATAAGGGATCAATAGCTTCGTGATGACACGAATGATAGGAAATGAATTCATGCATTCTCTCCTGTCAGCGGCGGAGATTCGGAGATGCCTTGGTCATCTGTGTTTTTTCTAAGAATCAATAGTACAGCAATACCTGCTGTAAAAATTACCGCGGTCTCCCCTAGAGTGTCATAGCCTCGATAACTCGCAAGAACTGCAGTAACAACATTCGGAAGCCCGTGCATATCTGGCTGAGATTTCTCGACAAACGAAGGTTCTGGATAAACCTGAATTGGAGCGTTTGGGTCTCCAAAATGAGGCATGTCAAATGTTCCATAAACCAAGGCACAGCCGGTGATCGTCACAATTAAGAGTGGAATCACGGGTGACTTGGATGGACGTTCTTCGAAATCTTCACTCGACAATCGACTACTCTTTCGATGCCGACGTGGCGTCAAGGAAAGCGTTGCGAGCATCAGAATGGTAGTGATTCCAGCACCAACAGCAGCCTCCGTAAATGCTACATCCGGAGCATCGAGGATTAACATCCAACTAGCGCTGAGAAAACTATAAATCCCAGTGAACATCACCGCCGCCCAAAGATTTCGAATTCTTGCTACAGTCACTGCTGTGGCGGCAAGAAGTGCGAGTATCGGGATGACTATGAAATCCATCATCTTTAAAAATAACCGTCCTGGTTTAAGTTAATTTTTATTGGTATCTAAAGTATCAATTTCTAAAACTGGCTTAAACCCCTGTGTCATCGCTGACCTAGCCAAAGCATGACAGGAGGTCGGACTGGTGACCATCAAAAAGAACAAAATCATTAACAACTTGACGGTTACTAAACTTAGCTCTTCTTGAAATAAAAGCCCAGCAATGATCAAGCCCGCACCAAGTGTGTCGGTAATTCCGCCGCCGTGCAGACGCGAAAAGAATTCTGGCAAACGGACAATTCCAATACCGCCAACTACCGCGAAAAAAGATCCGCTGAGCAAGAACGCCCAAGTCAAAATATTGATCAATACCATCATGATTTTGCACTCGAACCGATCTCGGCTCCTTCCTCACGAAAACTTCCGTACTCCGAAAATCGCAACAACGCGACCATGCCAATGAAATTCATCAAACTGTACAACAACGCTAAATCCAAAAAATCAGTGCGGCCGGTCAAAAAACCGACCACGCAGATCAGTAACACTGTTTTGGTCCCAAACATATTGAGAGCAAGCACGCGGTCAAAGACCGTTGGCCCCAGCATCGCGCGGATCAACGCCAGAATCATGGTCACTAAAATCGCAATCGACGTTACCACCAAAGCGTAGTCATTAAACATCGAGTTATTCTCTTGACCGGCAGCTAACAGCAAATCCATGACTTACTTCCCCTCCAGTCGACAGACGCGGCGATCCATATCACCCGAAAGATCTTCCTCGGCACCTTCAAATGAAAGGGCGTGGACAAGAATTCGATCTTCTTCCATGCCAACTGAAACGGTACCGGGGGTTAACGTGATCGAATTGGCAAGGATAACTCGGCCCAACTCTGTTTTTGGGTTAGCGCCAACCTCAATCATATTTCGCTGAAGCTTCAACTTCGGCGCAAGCACGATCTTCGTAACCTCAATATTAGACTTAAATATCTCTTTGATTAGCCAGGGCATGTAATGCGTAAAAGGCCGTATCCCAAGCTGAATCGGCGCCGTTTCTTCATCGACAATTCCCATCCTATGGCAAATCCACAAACTGAAAATGCAAGACAAAAGGCCGAGTAAAAGAATAAACGGTTCGAAGTGACCTGACCAAAGCAGCCAACTCGCCAATAAAGCAATAAATAACGTAAACGAATATTTCATAGGTTTCAGTTGATCATCAATTACTTGGTTTTTGGATTTTTAGTGATCACCAACCATCCGACGAAAAGAGGCGTGATCACCGTTAATTCCAAGCTAAATTACCGCCATACCAAGCTAAAAATACTTCCTGTAGCGCAACGTCAGAGAGCCGCTTTGGTTTCGTTCCCTGCTGACAAGCTAATGTATGCTGTCATGCTAAATATTTAAATACCGATCTTCAATGTATAGTCGGCATCTACAAGAAGGGCCATTTTCAGCCTAGAGCGAAAAGTAACCGGCTTGCTCGGGTTCAAAAACGCCCGTCAAGCTGCCTAATTTTTCCGTTTAGCCACTTCAACTTGGCCTATAGCAAAAGAATGTAAGGTGAGTGCCTCGCACAATTTCAAAACAAACTAGAAATACCAATTAAATCAGAGCGATCAACAATCAAATTTTAATGCAGGCGGTTAGCACCTATTTACATCGACGGGTTCTCGTCGACTGGCTTTCGAAGAACGTAACCAAAGTAACAAGACAGTAAACCTGTGACCGCGAAAGCTGAAAACCATAGAAATTTCTGAAAGAACACAAAGCCAAACCCAATGAACCAAAGCACGACACCCAAGTTGAGCAGCCATTTACCAACTTTGTATTTCATGCCTCTCGCTTTCGTAAAAGCCATTTTTTGTGCAGCAAGTTTATTTCAAAACCAATTAACTGATTAAATCATTCACTAAACAGGATCAATCTCGCCGTAATTTGGTCATTGTGATTTGATTACCCGCCGCGTTGTGTGCGACTTGATCCATGAAAGAGCGAATCAAAAACAAGCCACGACCGCTAACCTTGTGAAGATTAGATTCTGCAGTTGGATCAGGAACCTTCCCCGGATCAAACCCGCCGCCATCGTCCGAGATTTGTACACAAATATGTTTGTCAGAAAACTCGGCTTCAATGCGCACCCGCCGATTCACGTACGGCTCAATATCTTTCCGAGCCTGTATCTCTTCGTAGTAACGTGTCCCGTCCTCGCCATCTCGCAAACTCGAATCAACGCCAAGGTTACCATGGTGCATTGCGTTAACGAGCGCTTCGTCTAACGCCATACCTATCTGCAGACGATCTCGACTTGACCAGCTCGGTAAGTTTTCTTGAAGAACCTCAATCGTTGGCCCGATCATCGAGGATTCGTTCTCCAACACGTAATACCTCGTAACGTGCCCAGTCGATGTCTCATTTTCAGCCACTATGTGCTGCATTCGATTAGACATTTCAAGCACTTGTTTGATCGTCTGAATCAATGCCGATTGGAGCATTGTTTTGGGCGTATAACTGGTCGCACCTGCGCGTAGTGCATCGATCGCTATTTGCTCACTTCCAAAGGAAGTAATCAACACTATCGGTGTCAGCGGGTGTGACTTTCGAACTTGGCGAACCAATTCGAGCCCATCCATCTTAGGCATTTGTAAATCTGTCACGATGACATCAGGAGTTGTTGCAACGTCCGATAGTCGGCCGAATCCCTCTTTGCCATCAACAGCAAATTCTATCTGCCAAGTCGGCTCTTTTCCTAGAAGCCCTCCGACAAGTATACGGTCGACCGAAGAATCATCGACTACCAAGATCTTTGGCACTGGCGGTACTCAAAAAAGAAAGGAACGAGACTAGAGCAAAGCGCTTTTAGCAGCTGTATCGTTAAAGCCACTTAACCGCGATTAACGACTACAATTCTCACTCATTGGCCGAACTGAATCAACCGAAATCTATGAATTTGCCCGTTGAACTTATTTCTCAAAAAGCTTCCCCATCAGGCCGTCTCGGACGCCGCTCCTAATTTGACGAATATGAAGGCCGCCACCAACAATAAGACGGCAAAAATACCGAGCAGCAGCGCGACCGGCACGTATCTCTCCGGAATTGGGTTTTGCGTTTCAAAGTTTTGATAATAAGTCGCCCGATCCTTTGTGGGGCGCCTCGCGTAGATCCGCACTCGCTCCAATTCATTAAACTGGAGACTGAATCTTGCACCCGTCCGATTCAAAAATCGGCTCAGCTCATATACTTTTTCACCCTGTGCAGGAATCGTTTCAGTATCGTAAACTTGATAATTCCCATTGACTTGGATATTCAGATGAGTCCAATCGACATCGCTGTGGTTATAGATGGTGATCTCACCACCTTCCACAGGAGGACGGTTAAAGTAGTCGATGCTATAAAAATCCGCCCCCGGAAGATTCTGGGCAGTGACCGACGCTTTGAGTTGACCCTCAAAAACAGGCGGCAAATAATTCCACAAAACCAAAATAGTCAATACGGGAACCAAACACATAAACGACAACATAATGGTCAGACCCCGATGGCTTAAATGCGGGGACTTTTTTTGCTCACTTGAGTGGTACTGGAAATCATCGTTCTCCACCGGCGCATCGGACGTATCTTGAGTCAAGTCTTCACTGGCTGAACTATTTTTTGTCATTGCATTTGTCATTTTTTTAGCAATCGTTGTTGGTAGAGTTATTAGTTATACCAATTCTTCTCTTTGGAAAACGCATGTCTGAAAACTCACTGCCAAAAACCTCGCCCAATCAACATTACCTGAATGCGTCATGGCTATTGAAATTGCGATGGGTCGCGGTTATCGGGCAGGTCGTTACCATTCTTGGCTCGATCGCATTCTTCAAAACTCAAATTCCGATGTCCTGGGCGATGGCCGTAGTCATCTCTCTAACCGCGTTATCAAATCTCTTCCTGACGTTCTGGTTCAAGCGCTGGCGAAAAATTGACGAACGCATGCACGCCAGTACAGAAAACCAGAGTTCTGTGCTCCCTTGGGAATTAATTCTCGGACTGATCCTCGTTATGGACATGTTGTCACTCACAACGTTGCTTTTCACAACAGGAGGCCCGAATAATCCGTTTTACTTGTTCTTTTTTGTTAATCTTAGTCTATGTGCCCTGATGTTAAACCGTCGTTGGGCTTGGGCGATTAACGTTCTCACAATCGTTTGTTTTGCCGGACTCATGTTCGAGCATTACGACATTGACCACCTCGATTTGGGACTAGATACAATCCGCAGTCGTCAGGACGTCTCTTTAGCTCATGTTGGCATTTTGGCCGCTTTTGCAACCTGCTCAAGTGTGATTGTCTATTTCATGACCCGCTTGACCGATGAGCTTAGAGAGCAGCAGCAACGCGTTCGGCAGTCTCAGACGCTTCGTGCCAACAGCGATAAAATTGAAGCCCTTGGCACCCTCGCCGCCGGCACAGCCCATGAACTTGCTACACCCCTCAGTACCATTGCCATCGTGGCTCGCGATGTCGAGCAAGCGTTCGAAGAAAACCCGCCTGATTTTCCAGGGGCAGAAGATGTTATCGAAGATGTTCATTTGATTCGAAGCCAATTGGATCGCTGTCGAGCGATTCTCGATCGCATGGCTAGCCATGCGGGAGAGGCAATTGGCGAACCCATTCAACCGGTGGCAGTTGCAAGTCTTTCCAATTTATTACTGGAGGGCCTTCGGGGACGAGGACGTGTCCAACTGCTCCTGCCCGATTCGGCTCACCAAGAGAATCTCAACATCCCTTTAATTGGTCTGAGCCAGGCAATGCGGGGGCTGGTTCAAAATGCGTTAGATGCTGACCGCTCGGATCGCTCTGTGATGGTCAGTGTTGCACGCAATGATCAGGACTGGGAATGGAAAATACGAGACCACGGGCCGGGCATGTCGGCGGAAGAGCTCAGCCGTGTCAGCGAGCCTTTTTACACGACCAAAGCACCTGGCGAAGGAATGGGCTTAGGGGTCTTCCTAGCCAAAAATGTCATTCGTCGCCTTGGCGGAACGGTCGAGTTTGAATCGGTAAGCGGCAAAGGCACCTGCGTGACAGTCTGCCTTCCCGCCAAAGTGAGAACGAATCAATAACATGATAATTCGGTCTGCTTTCGAGATCAGCAATTCGATGTCAAAACGAAACCTGAGCGTTGGTTCTGGTCGATGGCATATTGAAAACAGTAACGCAATACGCCAATATTAATCTCCTTAGCCATGAACTCTGAACACAGATTTTTCGAAGAGTTTAACCTCGAGCATACCAAGTAACTATAGAGGGTTTCACATGCCGCCAGCCGAAACAATTTTAATCGTCGATGACGATGATGTGCTTCGGCAACGCCTCGAAAAGTCGCTTACTCGAAGAGGCTGGAGCATTTTTGCTGCCGAGGGATTTGAGACAGCAATTGCCTTGGCAGAAACTCACCAACCAGCACGTGCCGTACTCGATTTAAAAATGCCCGCCCAGTCCGGTCTAGATGTATTGCGGAAAATCCGGGAAATTTCACCGAATACAAAATGCGTTATTTTGACTGGATATGGTAGCATCACCAACGCCGTTGAAGCAGTTAAGCTTGGCGCCGTTGGCTACATCACCAAGCCCGCCGATGCCGATCAAGTGTTAGCCGCATTCGCTGAATCGCGAGAAACTCCGACTCCCGACTTCCCTCCGCCATCGCTGGCTGAAGCACAGTGGGAACACATCCAGCGGGTACTTGCTGATTCCGGCGGCAACATTTCCGAGGCGGCTCGCCGACTCGATATCCCTCGTCGAACGCTTCAGCGGAAACTGAAAAAAAATGCTCCTTGAGCTGACCGTGATTGTTATGTTTAAGATTGCACTTACAGCTTTCCTTGAAGTACGATGTAGTCGTGTCTGGTTTCTAAACCAATGAATCCACTCTGATGTTTTGCTCCGTCCGCCAGCAATTCATGTCTCCAATCGTGCCGATTAACAATAACCAACAACATTAAAATTACACCCGTCTGGAACTTAAACATGATTCGATGCATCATTTACTTGACCATTCTTGTTTACGGCAGCCTGGCATTTCAATCGGCAAACTCACAGGAAACCAACGATTATTGGTCTCAATTTCGCGGGCTCAACGGCACCGGAATTGCGAAACCCAATGCACGCCCACCCGTCGAATTTGAAGCCTCCAAGCAGGCAGTTTGGGAAACTACAATACCGGGCACAGGCTGGTCCTCTCCTGTTTACACCGGAAATAAGGCTTGGCTCACCACTTCTATCACCAGCGAAGCATCGCCTGCAGAAATTGCAGCCAAACTAAAAGGGGACCGACTTGCTCAAATCAAAACCGTCGCCTCGTCTGTCGAATTGCATGCAATCTGTGTCGACCTCGATGATGGGAAAATAATTCATGATGTCATTCTTCACAAAATAGAATCTCCTGAACCAATTAACCCAATGAACTCTTACGCCTCCCCTACGCCGGCAATCAAAGATGGCAAAGTTGTTTTTCATTTTGGAAATTACGGGACATGGTGTGTTGACGAGTCTACCGGAGAAGTGATCTGGGAAAGACGGTTTGTGGTCAAACACAGCGTTGGGCCTGGAAGTTCACCAATCATCTTTAACGATAAAGTCATCATCGTTTGCGACGGAACTGACTTGCAATACATCGTTGCGGTTGAACTCAATAACGGTAAGGATGTCTGGAAAACCAATCGACCTCCCATCCGCGCCAACGATGGTGAATATCGGAAAGCGTACTGCACACCCATCATTATCGACGTCGACGGAATCAAGCAGGCCGTCGTTCCAGGCGCTCAGTGGGTGGCTGGATACAACCCCTCCACCGGCCAAGAGCTCTGGCGGGCAGATCATGGAGCAGGATTTTCAATCACACCGATGCCAGCCTATCAATCAGGTTTGGTTGTATTCTCAACTGGCTATATGACATCTAGTTTGGTCGCGGTTGATCCAGCCGGACGGGGCGATATTACGGAAACAGGAATCATCTGGCGGTCGCAGCCTAAAAAAGCCCCGAACATGCCCAGCCTGATCGGACGCAATGGTAAAATTTACGCCATCTCTGACCGAGGAATTCTACGTGTCCTCGAAGCAGCAACTGGGAAGATGCTTAAAGAAAAACGGATCGGTGGCAACTTTTCTTCTTCACCACTACTGGCGGGCGATAACCTTTACCTTTCCAGTCGCGAGGGCCTCATGACGGTCGTAAGCTGCTCGACAGAGCTGCCCAAAATCGCTACGAACAAATTTGAGTCGTCGTTGATGGCCAGTCCCATTCTCGTCGGAGACGACTTGCTCGTGCGTACTGAGAAGAAACTGATTCGCATCAGTAATGGGAAATAACCAAAAGATCCTGACATTGGGCCAGTGTCGACCATTAGTCTGATTCAATCGACCAACTGACTATCGATAGCAGTGGCATTAGACAACGGGAAATCCTCGATCCGTTTTTACTCTAGTGGCAATAGCTCAAATTTTTCTACTACCAACCGTTCGCCCTGAAGTTCTCCAGAAACGATTGCTTCCCGAATGCAATTACACAATCCATTCTGGCTATGAGCGTCACCGTGGTCATCGATCGATGTCCCGTCGACAAGATAACTTCGTCCTTCAATTCGAACGGCGAGATCACACCCTTCTTCCTGTAATCCGAACTGACATTGCCCACAGGAAACCTCCAGCCGTTCATTTTCAATCGTGCGAGCCATTTGAGTTGCCTCCAAAGAGACTGAAGCTCGATCGCGAGTCGAAGCATCGCAGGCCACCAGAGTCAAACAAATGCATACGAGCAAAAGTTGGAAGCTACGCCACATCCCCAAATCCTCCGAAATATCTTGACTCTTCTATGGATTGAATTTTTGGTTTCGATCCAACGTCTCAGCCTACCTAGACCAACTGACGCGAGGTCAAATTCTAGACTTTTTAAGCGGCCAATGTGTCGTCCTGGCCAGATGAACCAAAAATCGAATACCCACAATAAGGAAATTGGTGGTTGCAAGCATGACCGTTAGCGCGTTTTCTCAAGCGGAAAATCTTATCGAGCCCAAACAATTCGGAGTTTGTCTGCAAAAAAGAATAAATATTTTATTCACATCTGAAGCAAAAAACCCCCTAAAGAAACTACGTCCCATGCTCGAAAAACTCGTGTTGCAGGCCCAAAATTTACGGCAAAAATTTTGAGGAACTCTAACCGTCCAAAAGCAGCTTCAAGGGACTTTATTTTCCCTTTAAGGCGCGTCGTTTGTTGAGATTTTATTGAGGTTTCCCCAAAAGAAACGCCCACGATTCACCCGATAATTAAAGGGTAGAACAGTTTTGACACCCCCCAAAAGTACTGCGACGTTTTTACACGTCGACCAAAAAGTGTCTTTGGACTAAAGTTTCCGGTTAATTAATGGTCGAGCGATCATGAAATAGTCTGGTTGCACGGAAACCACCCGTTCGATTTTTATCCACACGTCATTTTTCGCCGGACGTCCAGCGTCTCGCATGGTGATTTGAATGCAAGAGTTTCATTTCCCGAATTGGGTTAACAAGTTTACTTTCCTTGCTGCGGCAACTGCTGTCGTCGTCGGGGGATATTTGGCAACGTGTTTGTTCGCGGCCATCAGTCCGAAAATTGTCAACGTCGGCCATCAACCAAAACAGCCGGTCCCTTTTAGCCACAAGCTTCATGCAGGGCAACTCAAGATGGATTGTCGTTACTGCCATAACACAGTGGAACGGGCGGGGCACGCTGCGATCCCGCCGACAGCGACTTGCGGAAACTGTCACGGTGGCAGTCGCACGACCAAAGGCGAACGTGATCTTGGAATCGTCCGCGGCGACAGTACTCTCTTGAAGCCAATTCGGGTTAGTCTCGAAACGAATGATCCTGTGTTGTGGGAGCGAGTTCACGACTTGCCTGACTTTGTTTACTTCAACCACAGTGCTCACGTAAACAAAGGGGTCAGCTGTGTTTCCTGCCATGGCCGAATCGACAAAATGGAAATCGTAACACAGGTCGAACCGCTCTCGATGAAATGGTGCCTTGATTGCCACCGCAACCCGACTCCAAACATCCGCGATCCACAACTCGTTACTCAATTGGATTTTGTGCCTGAGAACCCAGAAGAGTATCACAAGAAATGGGCTGAAAAGCTCAATGTTAATCCAAACGTCAACTGTTCAACGTGTCATCGTTAGTGGCCCGAAGTTAATTGTCACCTTCCGACACGAAACCATCTGAAGTATCCAGAAATGAACAAACCTCGCACGAACAAAACCAATCAAATTTCCAATCTAAATCTGCCTGTGGATTCAAACGAATTCAATGAGGCGGTTGATCGCGACTTCGGCTCAGCAACCGAGTATCACACCGACGGTTTTTCCCGTCGACGGTGGTTGCAGTTGATGGGCGCGTCGTTGGCACTCGGCGGTATGACGGGATGTCGTTACGAAGAAGAAAAAATCGCTCCATTTGCGTTTCGCCCTCAGCACCGCATCCCCGGGGTGCCGGTTAAGTACGCGTCACTGACGGAACTTGGCGGAATTTCTCAACCGATTCTTGGGACTAGTTTTGACGGACGTCCAATCAAGCTTGACGGCAATCCGCAGCATCCCGATTCAATGGGAGCTTCGACATCCTTTACTCAGGCTCGGATTCTCGAGTTCTACGACCCGGATCGCTTAAGAGCACCCCTTGGCGGCAATGGATTAGCTGAGACAAATTTTGACGAATTGGTAAACGCCTGCAAGTTTAGCGATGCCGAAGCCAGTACGGTAGCGGTTGTTGCCCATCCAACCTCCTCGCCCAGTATGATGCGGTTGAAGGATGAATTTACCGCCAAGGGTGGACAGTGGTTTACTTATTCACCGATTTCAGATGACAACACTCGCGCGGGAAGCAAATTAGCATTTGGACGTCCGCTTCGCGCCCATTACAAATTGGACGAAGCCAAGGTCATCGTCTCACTCGACGCAGACATTTTATCGACCGTAGGATCCGGGGTCGCTAATAGTGTTAGTTTCGCAAAAGGCCGCGATGCTGACAGTAAAAAAATGAGTCGAATGTACGTTGTCGAAAGCCAATTCTCGACAACCGGTGCAGCGGCAGATCACCGTATTGCTGTTCGTAGTTCTGACATCGAAGGCTTTGCCGAGAGTCTATCAAAAGAAATCGACAAGGTAGACGATGGTGTCGTCGATCCATCGCTCCCGTATCGCGAAAAGGTTCTCGCGGCAATGGCCTCGGACCTCGCGCTTCACAAAGGCCAGTGTGTAATCGTCGCCGGCGAAAAGCAATCACCGAAAGTTCACGCACTGGTGCACAGCTTGAACGACAAGCTTGGCAACCACGGAAAAACGATCACCTTCACTGAAGTGCCTGATCCGAATCGACCCTCTACGATTACCGCGATCAAGAAATTTGCCGAAGATGCAGACAAATTCAAGACGGTCATCATTCTTGGTGGTAACCCTGTGTTCGACGCTCCCCGCGAATTGAACCTGGGAGACGTGTTGAGTAAAGTCGAAAATACACTCCACATCTCCTCTTTCAAAAACGAAACGGGTGCGAAATGTAAATGGATTAGTGCGGTCGCTCATCCGTTGGCATCTTGGAAAGACGGCTACTCGAATAATGGATCGGTGTTACTTGGGCAACCTTTCATCAATCCACTTTTTGGTGGGAAGTCCGACTTGGAAACGATGGCGATCTTGATGGGTAGGGAAGTGACTGATGGCCAGGAGATTGTTAGAAAAACCAACGCGCTGAGCGAAGCTGCCTGGAAGAAAGCAGTTCACGATGGATTCGTTTCATCGGAGATGGCACCGACAGTCAATGCGACAATCACCGGCAAGCCAACAGATTGGGAATGCACAGCAACCGATCAGTGGAGCAAGCTTTGGGAAAAAGAAAGCGGCCTCGAGGTCGTTTTCAATCCAAGCAGTTCATTATACGACGGCTGCTTTGCCAACAGTTCCTGGCTGCAAGAGTTACCAGATTTCTTCACCAAGGTAGCTTGGGACAACGTTGCATCTGTCAGTCCAAGAACAGCCAAAGAGTTCAACCTGCATCAGCATGGGATGTCGGCAAAGTCCAAGGCGACAATGATGAGTGTCACCTTGAACGATAAAGACATCAAAATCCCTGTGGTGATCCAGCCTGGTCAAGCCGACGGCTCGATTGGAATCGAGACCGGCTACGGACGGACACTGGCTGGAAGAGTGGGCGGCCACGTAGAAAACGGCGTTGATTCGATTGGCTTTGACGTTAATCCGATTCGAGTTGCAGATGAAAAAAATAATCATTGGCTTGTGCAGACTGCCGATGCTGGAGCAGTGGGTTCATCAGGAACACTTTATCGTTTAGCAATCGTTCAGGAACCTTGGGAAATTGACGCGACTGCCCGCGACGAAATCCAAGCGAGAATGTTCCGCGATCCAAGCAAAAAGGAGAGCGATCGAAGCGGACTGATCCGCGAAGGCAGTTTAGACAGTTATCAGGAGTTTCTTGAGCAGCATCCGCTCCAAACCGATAAGCTACCGCCAAAGACAAAATCGGCGGCAGACAAATCGGGAGCACTGCCGATTATGAATCAGGTCAGATTCATACCGGCTGATCTCGACGAACAATCGCCGCCAGTTGACGAATCGCCCGCAATGGAGAAGTGGGCTGAAGGACAAAAACACAAATGGCCCGAAGCATTTCATATGCACCACGAGTTGTTTGACTTAACCCCGGGTTCTCGTGTTGATTACGAAAACCTGAATCCCGAAGGCCTCCCAACGACTTACGAAAACGTTTGGGGCATGTCCATCGATCTCAACAAGTGCATTGGCTGTAATTCATGCGTTGTTGCGTGCCAGGCCGAGAACAACATTCCTGTTGTTGGCAAAGATGACGTTTGGCGTGGCCGAGAGATGCACTGGATGCGAATTGATCGCTATTATGGCGACAACCTTTACATCAAAACTCCGGATGAACTTACTGACAACGACGAGACGAAGTCGATTCCGGATGAGATTCAGGTTGTCCACCAGCCAGTCGCTTGTCACCACTGTGAGAATGCTCCGTGCGAAACCGTCTGCCCGGTCGCCGCTACGGTGCACAGCAACGAGGGGCTCAACGACATGGTTTACAACCGCTGCATCGGTACTCGATACTGCGGCAACAACTGTCCTTATAAAGTGCGTCGGTTCAACTTCTTCAACTACAGCGATGCAGAAACTTTCCTTAAGTACCCCGGTGCCGACAAAGTTCCCGAAGGTGACCGAAAACTGCAAAACTTGATGATGAACCCCGAAGTCACCATTCGCAGCCGTGGTGTAATGGAGAAATGCACCTACTGCGTTCAACGTATTCAAGCGGGAAAAATTCAGGCCAAGGTCGAGCATCGCAAGATTGGTCCAAACGAAATCACTACGGCTTGTCAGGATTCCTGTCCAACCCAGGCCATCAAGTTTGGTGACTTGCACAATTTCGAAAGCGATGTCGCCAAGGCACACGCTAACCCGCGTGCCTACTCGATGCTCGAAGAATTAAACAATCGACCGCGGACCCTGTACCTTGCACGCGTACGAAATCCACATGAGGCATTGCGAGATATCGATGACCGCAATTCCGTTGGTCACCACGGCGGGCACGGGAGCCACGGTGATGATCACGGCCACGCCCATGACGAAAATCATGACCACGATACTGACGCGAAACATGAGCATGATCACGACGATAAAGCCGCTCACGATCATGCTGATGCAGATCATAAAGCTGAAACAAAAGAATAGAGTTTGCTAGTTTTTTCGCCTGGCAGTTCACGCGTTTATGAACTGTCGATCGACAGGACTGGTGGCAGAGAGACCTGAGTGGCTGCCGCTCAGATCACGACGATACAAAAACTTAAACATCCACAAAGAGATTATTTGATGGCTACGGTCAATCCAATTTTAGACAATACATATGATGACGCGGGTGAAAGATCTCCACTGATTCTTGGTGGTCTCGATTACGCTGGCGTAACGGATGAGGTCTGTGGAATCTGGGAAGCAGATAAACCGCCAAAAATCTGGTTCGTCGTCCTCGGAGCGGCCATCTCACTGTTGATGGTTCTCGGTGGATGCGTTGGGCACCTCCTGATGGACGGTGTCGGTGTCTGGGGAAACAACAATCCCGCTTATTGGGGTTGGCCAATTGTCAACTTCGTTTTCTGGGTTGGTATTGGACATGCCGGAACCCTAATTTCAGCGATTCTTTTCTTGTTCCGCCAAAACTGGCGGACGAGTATTAACCGCGCAGCTGAAGCGATGACAATCTTCGCGGTTGTCTGTGCTGGACTCTTTCCCGGCGTTCACATCGGACGGGTCTGGGTCTTTTACTGGCTCTTTCCAATTCCAACAGAACATTTGGCCATGTGGCCGAACTTCCGAAGTCCTCTTTTGTGGGACGTGTTTGCCGTTTCGACATATGCGACCGTTTCAATTTTATTCTGGTACATGGGAATGGTTCCCGACATCGCGACCTTCCGTGATCGTTGCACTTCAAAAATCGGCAAGTTTGTTTATGGACTTCTCTCGCTTGGCTGGACAGGTTCGGCCCGTGCATGGCATCGTTACGAAATCGCCTACACGATCCTGGCAGCTCTAGCAACGCCTTTGGTGTTGAGTGTTCATACAATCGTTAGTTTTGACTTTGCGGTCTCGCAAGTTCCTGGCTGGCACACCACAATCTTCCCGCCTTACTTCGTCGCGGGTGCGATTTTCAGTGGATTTGCGATGGTGGTCACCCTGCTAGTTCCGGTGCGTAAACTTTATGGACTGGAAAATCTAATCACCGTAAGGCACCTTGAAAATATGAATAAAATCATCATGGCCACGGGCATGATGGTGGGTACCGCCTACGGAATTGAGTTCTTTATCGCTTGGTATTCGGGCGTGCCTTACGAGAGTTATGCTTTCTATAACCGAGCGTTTGGAAATTACTGGTGGGCCTATTGGATTATGGTCAGCTGCAATGTCCTAATCCCACAGGTGTTCTGGATTAAGTGGTGCCGAACAACACCTTGGTTCATGGTGATCATTTGCGTGTTTGTGAACATTGGTATGTGGTTTGAGCGATTCGTGATTACGATCACCTCACTTTGTCGAGACTTTGTTCCCTCGAGTTGGGCCTATTTCCATCCGACCTGGGTAGACGTATTGATGCTGATCGGAAGCTTTGGATTGTTCTTTACGCTGTTCACGCTGTTCTGCCGGTACTTGCCGGTCATTGCAATGGCAGAAGTCAAAGGTGTCATGCCGCGACCCAAAGATCATTAATTAAGCAAACGTTCTTGTCGAACTTCGAATCCTTGGAAATCGGCAAACACAAGAGACATTGGCTACAAAAGCTACAACAGAGACTGAAGAAAAATGGCTGAAGAAAACACAAACAGCAGTACCGACGAAAACTCCAAACTAATCGGATTGGTTGCCCAGTTCGATGACCCGGAATCGCTGGTACAGGCATGCGACCGAGCCCGCCAAGCAGGGTATACCAAGACCGATGCCTTTTCGCCGTTTCCGGTGCATGGCATTGACCCGGCATTGGGAATCAAACGAACGATTCTTCCGTTCATTGTTCTCAGCATTGCTATCGGTGCGGTGTTCATTGGCCTGGGCATGCAGTGGTACACCAACGGTGGATCGCTGGGTGAATTCAGCACTGATGAATCACCTGTGTTTCCTGGCTATCGTTTTAAAATTTCTGGTAAGCCATATTTCAGTCTTCCGGCAAACATTCCCGTGACTTTCGAAGTCATCGTGCTCTCGAGTGCGTTTGCGACATTCTTTGGAATGTGGTTCCTGAATAAACTTCCGATGCTTTCCAATCCATTGCATCGAATTTCCCGATTCAAGCGGGCAACCAACGATAAATTCTTTTTGATGATCGAACAGGCCGATGAGCAGTTCGATCGAGGCTCGACCGAAGCCCAACTTAATGAATGGGGCGCGGTTTCCATTGATGAATGCCGAAAGGATCTCACCGACAATAATCTGCCGAGCTGGTTGCGATTAGTCGCTTTAATGGGGGCGATTCTATTGTTGCTTCCTCCAGTCGCCATTTTCCGGGCGATGGGTATGACCAGTCGGGCACCGCGTCTCCATGTTGTTCCCGATATGGATTGGCAAGACAAATCAAAAACTCAGACACTCAGTCCGATCATGATGAACGATCGTTATTTGTTCGCAGACGAACGAGCCATGCGAGCTCCTGTTGATGGCTCCATTGCCCGCGGCCAACTTGATGCCGACACGGAACTCTTTGAAGGTATCAAGAGCGACTATGTTCCCACCGTTTCATTGACGACACCGCAAGGCGCTGTTCGTACCGGACTTGGAACTCAAGACGAAGCCGAAGCGACACCGCCAGTGGAAGATGTCAGCATGTACGTCACCGAGTTTCCAAAAGAAATCATCGTCGACGAAGCATTATTGCAGCGTGGTCAGGTTCGTTTCAACATTTACTGTGCTGCTTGCCACGGTTATGCAGCCAATGGTGATGGGCTTGTTAATCAACGTGCCGTTGCTCTGGCAGCAACCGGCAAAGCTCAGTGGACATCTGCTAAATCATTGCACGATGCAACCGTTAGTAACGCCGCCAAGAATCCACTTGGTCGAATTTTTGAAACGATTTCCAAAGGTCGTGGCACGATGGGTCCATATGGAGCTCAAATCCCCACCGCAGACCGTTGGGCAATCGTTGCTTATGTAAAAGCACTTCAAGAAACTGGCATTAAACCAGTCGTTGCTGTCAGCGAAGACGAAAATAGCGACGACGCTGAGGCTAGCGAGGCGGCGACCACCCCGGAAGATAAAACCCAACCAACGCCTTAATTTTAGATGACTCCGCTCAGGCGAACCTGAACGGACTTTACCAACCTATTCTGGCTGTTCAGTAAAATAACAAGACAAGATCTGAAATGCACGAAACTAGACCTGCAAAAATCACTTCCCCGATCACGACTCTCAACGGTGGGCACCTCCGAACCGCTCCTGTGGCGTTGATCGTTGGTGCGATCGGAATCGCCGCAGCGATAATGCTGTCTTTGGGCTCCGACGAGGGCTTGAAGCGATTCATGTTCACCTACCTGACAAGTTTTTGTTTTGTACTTTCGATCTCAGTAGGTTGCCTATTTTTCGTCACGATCATGCACCTCACCCGCGCTGGCTGGAGTGTTACTGTCCGGCGCGTCGCGGAACTTTACGCGATGTGTGCACTGGGATTAGGGATTCTCTTCATCCCTATTCTGGCTACGGTGATAAGCGGTAGCGACATGATTTACAGTTGGAATCAGGGGGGTTGGACGATGCACGATCTGACCGCCGCCGAGAAGGTAGAATTTGAACCCGTGGCCAATCGGCCTCCTCTGGAGCAGATGAAGTATCAGTTTTTGAATCAAAACTTTTTCACCGTTCGTGTCATCGCTTACTTCCTCGCCTGGGGCGGCATGGCCTGGTTCTTTTTAAGTAATTCGTTGAAGCAGGATAAATCGGGAGACAAAAATCTAACCTCCCGGATGCAGGCTTTTTCGGCCCCCCTTATGATTCTGTTCGCAGTCACGGTAGTGTTCTCTTCTTTTGATATGGAGATGTCACTTTCCGCACTTTGGTTTTCTACGATGTTCCCCGTCTACTTTTTTGCCGGAGCCTTTTTGAGCGCTCTTTGTACAATTCTTTTGACTGGCCTTTGGCTTCAGAAGACTGGCCGGGTCACCGACGAAATCACAATCGACCATTACCATGACCTCGGCAAATTAATGCAGGGTTTCGTGATCTTTTGGGGCTACATCGCCTTTAGCCAGTTCCTTTTGATCTGGTACGCCAACATTCCCGAAGAAACTTTCTGGTATAACCTTCGAATCAATCAACCTGGTTGGATGACACTCTCAATCTTGTTGTTAGTTGGTCACCTTTTCATTCCATTTTTTCTATTAATGGGACGTGGGCTTCGCCGTAACCGCAAGATGCTGGCGTTTTCAGCAATCTTTATTTTAGCAATGCACTGGGTCGATCATTATTGGCTGATCATGCCACAGATGAACCCCGAGGCTAACCTTTATACCCTGACTGGAATGGGAATCGTGATCGACCTCGCTTGCATGGTCGGAGTGATTGCCGTTTACATCGCCATGTTCTGCATGATCGCTGGAAATCGTTCACTCGTGCCACTCAAAGATCCCCGGCTTGGCGAAGCATTGAACCACGAAGTTCATTAATCGTTCATTGTCATTGTTTCCTTAGCAAACCAAAACAAAATACAAAGCGTAAAGAAAAAGATGTCCGATTCAAATACAACCCACGAAGCGCCAAGCTACGACGATGTTAATACACCTGTGATCGTTCTGGTCGGTGCAATCAGTGCTTTGGTCACTCTGCTGACAATTATGTTTGTACAAGGGTTATGTTACCACTGGCAGAACAGTTTTCTTATCAGGAAGGCGAGTGGTGTTGAGGCAATGCCCGCAGTTGTCCAGGTCGAAGAGCAAAAAGAGGAGCTCGTCAAAGCACCGATTCCTATTTCGTTGGCCATGGAAAAAGTCGTTTCCAAATACGGAAAGTAATTTAAAAACACTTTACTGCTTAACGAACAATTAAAATGATCTTAAAACCAAACTATCGAATCACTTTAACCCTGGCCGCGTGCTTCACCGTGGTCAGTTGGGGTGGGTTCGTGTTTGGACAGGCTTCCGAAGATCAATCGTCCAAAACGCCCACCGAAACATCCAAAAAATTTGATCCTTACGGCATCAACGAAAAGCCGAAAGTCGCGCAAGATATTGGAGTCGCATCTCAGACCGGTGAGTTCATTGTTCGCGACATTACATTTCACGACGAAGAAAACCGATTCGTTCAAATCGGCAAATATTTTGATGGCAAGCGACCAGTGATGCTATCATTCAACTACTCGGACTGCCCGAAGTTGTGCAGTGTTCAGTTAGAAAATATGACGGACACATTGCGGGATATAAAGTTCAAAGTAGATGAAGATTTTCAAATGGTTTCTTTAAGCATTGATCCGAATGAACAAACCTCTCGGGCAAAGCAATCGAAGGCCAAGTACGTCAAACGGTACAGCAAGTTCGACCGGGAGAATTCCCAGGATGGTTGGCACTTTTTAACCGGTGACGAAGATGACATTCAATTGCTGGCTGACATCTGCGGATTTCAGTACAAATACGTCAAAGAGCAAAAGTTATTTTCTCATCCACCAGTATTTATTTTGATCTCGCCCGAAGGAAAAATCGTCCGCTACATCCACGGTTTGAACTACGACGCAGGCACAATTGAACAGGCGTTGGTTGAATCTGCGGAAGGAAAGATAGGATCTCCTATCAACATTCTGAATTACGGATTGGGATGTTTCACTTTCAACGAATCAACTGGCCGCTATACCTTTCAGGCAATGGCGATCATGAGAATCGGTGGTGCACTCACAGCGATTTTACTTTTGGGTACTTTGGTCCCTTACTGGCTTTTTCGGCGAGGTTCCAAGAAAAATGACTCGGATTATTTACCGACACCCGTCGGATAACCACTCAGTTGAAAACGGTTCAATTACGATCTTAAAACGGTCACACTAAGAGATAGACAACTACAATGAATTGGCAATTACCTTTAATGCTTGCTCAAACCGACAGTAGCAGGTTAGAAGAATTACGAGAACGCACCGAAGCGATTAGCATGCAGGGGACAACGGTTCCCGATTCATCGCTGGTCCGTGAAGGTACATCCAATCCTTTCGCAACAGAGTATTGGTTCCCTACTCAAGCGTCCTCGTTTGCAGGCGAAGTTGATTTTTTGTACATGGCGGTTTTTTGGATTTCGCTCATCTTCTTTGTCGCAATCGTTGGTGCGATGGTCTATTTTTGCGTGAAATATCGCAGGAAAGACGGGGTAATTGCCCCTGAACCCAGTTCGTCCCACAACACCGCGATTGAGATTCTCTGGTCAGTTCTTCCAAGTATCATTCTTGTGTGGATTTTTTATGTCGGTGCCGAGACCTGGTTCGAAATGCGGATTCCGAAAGAGAATGCCGAAGAAATTCAAGTAACGGCAAAGCAATTCGGTTGGCTGTTTACCTACGAGGATGGAGATCAAACCAATGAACTTCATTTGGTTCGAGACAAACCGGTCCGACTAATTATGCAGTCGGAAGATGTCCTTCACAGTTTCTTTGTCGCCGCATTCCGACAAAAGATGGACATTGTTCCAGGCCGTTACACGTATGCTTACTTCGAACCTATTAAGGACGGGGTCTACAGACTGTCTTGCAACGAGTACTGTGGTACCGGCCACTCGAAAATGAAAACCGCTTGTATTGTTCACGTTTCCGAAGAAGATCGAAAAAACAATACGAAGTGGATCGAAGCTGAAAAGACGCCCTTTGAAAACGGACAGCGAATTTATCAAATCCACTGCTCCGGTTGTCACAAAGTTAATGGTGAGGCCGCAACCGGCCCGGCATTGAACCTCATCTGGGGCGAAAACGAAAAGATGATTGATGGAACCACCGAATTGGTCGACGAGGATTACGTCCTTAGCTCAATTTGGTATCCAGAAAAACACATTGTCGAAGGCTATGGTCCGGTTTCCAAAATGAATTCCTTCAAAGGAATTTTGGATCAGAAAGACGTCGATTACGTCATCGCATACTTGAAAGAACTTAAAAATACATCCGGGGATGCAAAGTAGGAATTGATCAATTTCTTGAATTGATTCGTTAACTTACAACTCAACGGCAAGCCGATAATCAGCTTGCTGAAACTAAGGTTAATAACATGGTAGATGCAAGCACGCGGCAAAAACTATTCGGCACTCCCGAAACCAACTTCCTGAACTGTACAAAAGGTTGGAAGTCCTGGGCATTTACGCTCGACCACAAACGTATCGGCATTATGTATCTCATCGGCGTCACAATCGCGCTGTTTCTCGCGGGTGTATTCGCACTCGTTCTGAGATCTCATCTGTTCACGTTTGACAGCAAAATGTTGACGGATGACATGTATAACCAGATGTTCACTTTGCACGGGGCAGTGATGGTGTTCTCGTTCATCATTCCGAGTATCCCGGCGGCTTTGGGAAACATCGTGCTCCCCATGATGCTCGGTGCCAAGGACGTAGCCTTCCCGAGAATGAACCTCGCAAGTTTTTACCTTTGGATCATTGGTACTGGCTGCCTTTTGGCTGCGATTCTTTCCGGCAAAGGTCTTGATACCGGATGGACGTTCTACACGCCGTACAGTATCGACACAAATACGGGTGTAATTTACGCGACTTTTGGAGCCTTTATTCTAGGCTTTAGTTCGATCTTCACCGGTTTGAATTTCTTAGTCACCGTTAACACGATGCGAGCGAAAAATCAGGGATGGTTCAAACTTCCCCTCTTTGTTTGGTCGCTTTATGCTACCGCAATCATTCAGGTTTTAGCGACACCTGTGCTCGGCATCACGCTTCTGATGTTGATTGCAGAAAAGACATTACACATCGGAATTTTCGATCCGAAGTACGGCGGTGACCCAGTTTTGTTCCAGCACTTTTTCTGGTTCTATTCACACCCGGCGGTTTACATCATGATTCTTCCAGCGATGGGTGTGATCAGCGAGTTGATTTCGGTTTACAGTCAAAAGCGTATTTTTGGTTACTCCTTCATTGCGTTTTCGAGCGTAGCGATTGCATTGCTCGGATTCCTGGTCTGGGGTCACCATATGTTTACCAGTGGTCAGTCATTGGTCGTGACTTTGATTTTCAGTGCGATCACTTTCACGGTCGCAATTCCATCTGCGGTCAAAGTGTTTAACTGGTTGGCAACGCTCTACAAAGGTTCAATCCTTCTCAACACGCCAATGTGTTACGCACTGTCTTTTATTTTCCTCTTCGGAATTGGTGGACTCACCGGTCTGTTCCTCGGTGCACTTTCAACTGACATTCACCTTCACGACACTTACTTTGTCGTGGCTCACTTCCACTTCGTAATGGTGGGCGGAACATTGACAGCGTTATTAGGCGGTGTCTTCCACTGGTGGCCAAAAATTTGGGGTCGCATGTATAACGACTTCCTCGGACGAGTCGGTTGCTTCCTAGTTTTCTCTGGATTTAACCTAACCTTCTTCCCTCAATTTGTGATGGGATCACGTGGAATGCCTCGGCGTTATGCTTCTTACGATCCGGAATTCCAAATCTTCCACCAGCTTTCTACCGTTGGAGCATTTGTGCTTGGACTTGGAATCCTCCTATCGTTTGTTGTTTTAGTTTATTCAGCATTGCGTGGACCGCGTTGCAGTAGCAATCCATTCCGCGCGGCTTCCCTAGAATGGCAATCCAGTTCACCTCCTGACTTTCACAACTTCATTCACACACCTGTGCTGACAGATCCTTATGATTTTGAAACACAGGTCTACGACGAAGAACTTGATACTTATATTCCTCGCGAATTTGCTAACCCAGATAAAGTTGCTCCCCGCAAGGAACCTGTTCATCACTAATCGGATTGCTGAATTGACTTTAAATCAAAGACCGCAATTTTTATAAGATAACTCTCAACGCTTTTTTTAAAATTAATTAGCCAAAACTTCCGGAGCCGGAAATGGCCGTTGCCGATTCACACGACACACACGACGATCACCATGATCTACATGACCACGGTGAATTTATTGCCCATCACTTTGACTCAGCTGAACAACAGTTTGACTCTGGAAAGCTAGGAATTTGGTTATTCCTGGTTACCGAAATTCTGTTCTTCAGCGGTCTATTTGTGGCCTACACTTTGTACCGGACCAACCACCCTGAGGTTTTTGAGCAAGCGCACGTCTTCCTCAATAAGTACCTCGGTGGCTTGAACACAATCGTGTTGCTATTTAGCAGCCTCACGATGGCTTTGGGTGTCCGCGCTGCACAACTGGGGCGCAACAAGAACTGCTCTATTTACATTTTGATCACGATGGTTTGCGCAACCATGTTCCTCGGCGTTAAGGCTGTCGAATACAGCCACAAATGGGACATGGGCATTTTAGTGCGAAGTGCATTTAACCTGACTTACACGCATCCGACTCCAACGACAGAAATTGGAAAGGCACTCCACATATCAGATTATCTGGTTTACCTTTGTGTTGTTCCCGCCTTACTGTTGGCGGGTTTCATAGTCGCAAGTGTTATCAGTAAATTGATCAACAAGGGCACGCTTGCCAAATTTATGATAGCGATGGCAATTACTGTCAGCGGTTACTTCTTGGGCGTCTGTGTTGGCATTATTTTTATGAATGCTACCGAAGGCGAAACCGGGAGCACACATGCATCGGTCATTGCCGAGCAACCCCTGATGCTGTTGGCTTCAACTCAGGACGATCATGCAGAAGGTGATCACGACGACCATGACAAGGCAGCAGCAGCTTCGAATCACGAAGGCGAACATTCCGACCACGAAGAACATTTCGGGTCGCATCCAGCCGACGGTGGAGAGGCAAGCTTCGACGCCCACCACCCAGACCCAAGCACGCTTAGCCGTGACGTGGGCATTTTCTTTAGTATCTATTATTGCATGACAGGCCTGCATGCGATCCACATCATTGCTGGGATTATTGCACTCGCTTGGCTGTATTGGCGGTCCTTACTCGGACACTGGCGGACCGATTATTTTGGTCCTGTAGACTATGTTGGTTTATACTGGCACTTGGTCGACTTGATTTGGATTTACCTGTTCCCATTGCTTTATTTGATTGATTAAGTTCCATGTCTGATCATCACGACGACCTACCTGCATTTTGCCACCCTGTCTCGACAAAACTTTTGTTCGGGGTATTTTTTGGATTGATTGCCTTAACAATCCTTACAGTTGCGACCTCGGCTTTGGGTAGCGCATTAGGAATGCCTCCGGCATTCGCGTTCCCGTTGGCCATGGTTATCGCGACCATGAAAGCCTTCCTTGTCTGTGCTTTTTTCATGCACATGTGGTGGGATAAAAGCTTCAACGTTTTGGCATTTTTGTCGTCTTTGTTATTCGTCACTCTGTTTATCGGTATGACAATGATGGACACCGGAGAGTACCAACCCACAATCGAAGCATTCGACGTTAACAATCTCGCGAACGTCGAAGTCTCCGAGTAGGAAGATGTTTTGCTGGTCAAGGGTCCACAGGCCGCAACCTTCAGACGACTAGCATCATGTTAAAACAGTCAATCAACTTAGTTTCGACGAGACCTGATCTCTATAAGAGCAAGTTGGTGTTTTATCTTTTCCTGGCGTCTCTGGGGATGTTTTTCATTGCCAGCCTAATTACTTACCTAGTCATTCGGCAGCATGCCTTCAATCCTATCCCCGATGCCGTGCCCGGCTCGTTTTTAACACAAGGGCCTGAAGTTTATCAGCCCTTGAAATTGCCCACTTCTTTTTGGATCAGCTCAGCTATTCTCGTTCTGGTTAGCGTTTTTATGCAACGCGCCTGCTGGCTAGTGCACCGCGAAAGACAAGATGATTTTAGACTGTGGTTGATGATTTCATTGGTCGCGGCAATCGCATTCGTGTTGATTCAAATGTTTGGTTTGAGCGATCTTCTCGGCCAGCACTTCAGTCAACCCGACGGATCGATGAAAGTTTATGGCATGTCCTTCACACTTTCGCTGATTCACGCGCTCCACGTTTTGGGTGGTATGGTTTTTCTTGGATTTATCATTTACCAGGCTTTTAAAAACCGCTACGACCACGAACGGCATTGGGCGGTCGATCACTGCGCCAGTTATTGGCATTTTTTGGACGTGGTATGGGCCTGCATGTTGATCACCTTCATCGTGACTCAGTGAACCGACCCTGTAGCTGCGTCCTATCTCTACCACTCTGACCACCGATGTACTTTGCGAACGCTGTCCACCGACTTCCTTGGGTCCGTAATAGCTGCGATACTGTGAGGCTTCGAACTGCCGGTTTCACCTCGAGAGTATTCTCATGTCACTTTTCGAATCGACTGAAAAAGCGAATCTTGATGCTGCCAAACCACTGGCAGCGAGGATGCGACCTTCTCGGCTTGATGATTTTGTCGGCCAAAAACAATTTTTAGGCGAAGGAAAATTACTTCGCCAGTTAGTGGAAGCCGATCGACTTGGTTCTGTCATTTTTTATGGACCTCCAGGCACAGGCAAAACGACACTCGCTCGAATTCTCGCCGGTGAAACTGACCGCCAGTTCGAACAGCTGAGCGCAATCATGCACGGGGTCAAAGACCTTCGCGAAGTTTTGAGTCGGGCAAGGGAAGATCTTGCCTCGGGAGGGAAGGGGACTCTATTATTCATCGATGAAATCCACCGATTCAATAAATCTCAACAGGACGCGATGCTCGCTGATGTTGAGGATGGAGTCGTCACGCTGATCGGGGCCACAACCTCCAACCCTTTCTTTGCTGTTAACGGAGCACTCGTAAGTCGTAGTCAAGTATTTCAATTTGAACCAATTTCCCCCAACGACATCAAGCAATTGATCAATAACGCCCTCACTGACAAAGATCGCGGGCTTGGCAACCTTCACCTAAAGATCGAGGAAGAAGCTTTAGATTACCTTGCCAAGATTTGCGATGGTGATGCGAGAAAATCCCTTTCCATTCTGGAAACCGCCGCCATTGCTGCCGATGGAAGTGAGCAACAAGCACCCCTCGTCATTTCAAAATCGATAATGAAAACAGCAGTCGGTCAACGTTCAATTCAATATGACCCCACCGGCGATGAACACTACGATTTGGCAAGTGCACTTATCAAGAGTATCCGCGGCAGTGACCCCGACGCGGCTCTTTATTGGCTAGCCAGGATGCTTGAGGGGGGCGAAGATATTCGATTTCTCTGCAGGCGCCTGATTATTTTAGCGAGCGAAGATATTGGAAACGCAGACCCTCACGCGCTGCCGTTGGCTGTCGCCTGTTCGCAAGCCTGCGAACAGATTGGACTTCCGGAATGTCAGCTTACCCTATCTCAGACAGCAACTTACCTTGCGTGTGCACCGAAATCGAATGCGGCAACTACGGCTATTGGTTTGGCTCGTAATGATGTCCGAGAAGATCGCGTACTGCCAGTGCCGCGTCATCTAAGAGACAGCCACTATCGCGAAGCTAACCAACTTGGACACGGCACTGGGTATCAGTACGCCCACAACGAATCCGATGGCGTCTCTAGCCAAGACTATCTCGGCGTTGATCGCTCGTATTACCAACCTGTTGATCGTGGTTTCGAATCAGAGATCAAAAAACGACTCGAATTAATTCGTGAAAAATTGCGTCTTGCCAAATCCGATCAACCCAATCAAGAGACCGAATAGGCTCCATTTTCATAAGCTAGCAATGCCGCACCAGCAAACACAAATGGCACCGACAGATCTCGCTTAAAAAACCCGTATCTGTTAGTTTCACAAGGGATTCGTGATCATTGTGGAAAGAAACTTCGGACAGCAGCGACGATTGTAGGCAGCAAAAACGAAAATATCGTGAGAGCCACCAGAACGATCACCCATTTGGGCAGCGGCTTTTTGAAGTCACTGGAAAGCAAATATTGTCGGCAGTGCGGACACTGGTCGACGTCGTCGAATATTTCTTTTTTACAATGAGGGCATGGCAAAGTGTAGTCACTGTCATCGTCCATCGGAATCTTTCAACCACTGAACTAATTTGCAAACAGGCATAGAAAAAACATTGGCATCGTAACTGAGTTTACCTCAACCAGTCACGCAATTGTGGATATCCAAAATGCATTCATTAAAAAACACCGTGGTCGCAGTCGGCCTGCTCGCACTTGCATTCATGTTTTATCAATCATCCTCTCCACAACCACAAGGGGACAGCGGGGAGCCGCAAGCAAATTTAGAAATCGCGGGCGAGCCATTTTTCAAGCAACCGAACCCAGCAGATATAGAACCCGAACAATTTGGGCCGGTAGATATTTCTCCTCCAAAGCGATTGCCCAAGCAACCAGTTTCAGAAAAGCCTGTTCCAGAAAAACCAGCTTTCGTTCAACCCAGTCCGCTTCAACCCAGTCCGCTTCAACCAACAAAACCAGAATCGCTAATTTTCGAACCAGCGGCCCCACTGACCGAAGACGCAAAACAAAAAAATCTAGCGTTTGCAATTCGAAACGAGGCTAAATCTTTGGAAGCTCCAAAGATTCCGCTAACATCGCCCAGTCCACGTGACGGGAGCCTTGCTTCCGAAGTCCCGCAAGTGCCAGACAATTCCTTCGACGCGCAGGCAGGAGGTATTGAAAACCCGAATCTCAAAACGCCACGCAAACTCGGTTCGAAAGAAGTTGCTGATATCTGGATACAAGTAGATCTCGATTTAAAACAGAATGACTTTAAGAGTGCTCTTAGAACATTATCGAATTATCATGCTTCGAATGACCTCAACGGGCCACAGCGCCAGAAAACAATGGAATGGATAAATCAACTTGCCGCTAAAGTGATATGGTCTCAAGAAGCACATCTGGAAAGTCCTGATCCGTCAACGATAGAAATTCCTCTCGCGCAACTCGCCCAGCAATGGGGGGTCTCTGTCCCATTAATTCAAAAAATTAACGGCCTGCCCGAATCACAAACATCCGCGATTCCCTCGACTCTTAAAGTGGTCAAGGGGCCATTCGATTTAAAAGTTAACCGCGACGACAACAAAATGACACTCTATCTCGGTGAACTCTATGGTTGCCAGTTTGATTTCGCAGGAATCAATCTCTCTCCGGGCGAATACCTGGTCAACATGAACAGCGGCAACATCTTGCTAAAAACTACTGATGGTCGAAGGCTAGTGATTCGAGGGGAATTTACAACGTCATCGGTAGCTCCACAGTGCGGAATAATTAGTCTGTCCGACAGTCAACTCAAAGAAGTTTGCGAACTGCTTACTTTGGATTCCACGGTCACCATCCGGTAACTCAGATTTTAAACTTTTAGTGGTTCTGAATTCTCGTTTCCACTCTTCTGATTTGCTTAGAAAATAGGAAACCACTGTGCCATGTTCGGTAGTGGCTCAATCACAATCTCCCCCGATCTCAAATCGTCATCTTAACAAGTCGTAAAGAGCCGTTGTTTTCTGGTCTCTCATTGGGCAATTCTCAGAGGTCCTCCAAAGATGCGGCTTGCTTCGTCGGTTACCGAACAGGTGATTACTGGTTACGATGGAGCTTCAGAATTTTGAGATCACCCTGGAGACAATCATGCGTCGATATTTGCTGCAAACGTCGAGACACTGCCACTGGTTAATTATTACGATTTTGACCGTATTATTCACCATTTCGACATTGGGGAACTCATCTTTCGCGCAAACAGTCTCGTCTGTTGAAGCCAACTATCAAAAACAGTCATTCCAAATACCAATGCGTGATGGTACCAAGCTGTATACCACGGTCTACTCTCCCCGTGACGATTCTGTTGCCTACCCTATTTTGATGAAGCGAACCCCATACAGTGTCCGACCGTACGGCGCTGACCAATACTCTGGCCGCATCGCTCCGTCTAAGTTGATGGAAGAAGAAAAATATATTTTCGTCCTTCAAGACGTAAGAGGTCGCTGGATGTCCGAGGGATCGTATGACAATATGCGACCTCATATCAATGGAGATGACGCCATCGATGAGAGCTCAGACACTTATGACACGATCGAGTGGCTGCTCAAGAACGTAAAGAACAATAATGGCAAAGTTGGAATGTGGGGAATTTCCTATCCCGGATTTTACACAGCCGCCGCATTGCCAGAGCACCATCCCGCTCTTGTTGCCGCCTCTCCGCAAGCACCAATTTCAGATTTCTTCTTTGATGATTTCCATCATCACGGGGCCTATTTATTGAGTTACTTTGTCGCCACGTCGACTTTTGGATTTCAACATTCGGGACCGACTCAATCGTCCTGGTATAAATCGATTGAACCAACATCCCGAGATGCCTGGAACTTCTTTATGAGTCTTGGGCCAATGAGTGAAGCGGGAAAATTGCATGATGAGGATAATTTTTTTTGGAAACAGTTAGTTGAACATCCCAACTACGACGAGTTTTGGCAAAAGCGAAGTATTCTTCCGCACTTAAAAGGTATCAAAACCAACGTCTTGACTGTCGGTGGATTATTTGATGCCGAAGATTTATACGGCCCGTTAAACATCTATCGCGAAATTGAAAAAAACAATCCAGATATCTTCAACGCAATCGTGATGGGACCCTGGAGTCACGGAGACTGGGCAAGAGACACCCCCAATGCCGTTGTTGGTAAAGTCGCCTTCGGCGAAAAAGTATCAGCGTTCTATCAAAAAGAAGTCGAATCTCCCTTCTTTCGATACTTTTTAAAAGGTATCGGCGAGAAGCCGAACTTCAAAGCCATGATGTACGATACCGGCTTAAGACGTTGGGACAAGTTCATGGCATGGCCGCCGGCGAACGTAGAAACCGTGAAATATTACCTTCACGGCGATCGGTCGCTTTCTCAGGTTCAACCAAAAAAATCAGAACCGACAGAAACTAGTTTTATCAGTGACCCTCAAAATCCCGTACCCCATCGCGATCGGCAGGATCTCGAACTGAGATTTACACCTCGACCCTACATGTCAGATGACCAGAGATTCGCTGCCGCTCGCCCAGATGTTCTGGTATTCCAAACGGAGCCATTGACGCAGGCCGTGACAATCAACGGCGATGTCATGACTCATCTCAATGTATCCACCACGGGAACCTCCGCTGATTGGATTGTGAAAATCATTGATGTTTATCCTGATGACCATCCTTTTGTTGACGGTTCCGAGCCAAGTTTGGATTTTGGCGGATTCCAGCAAATGGTACGTAGTGAGGTCATTCGTGGGCGATTCCGTAACGGATACGAAAAACCGGAACCTTTTGTCGCCAACGAGATCGCTGAAATCAACTTACCGCTTCAAGATTTGTGCCACACCTACAAACCAGGGCATCGCATTATGATTCAAATTCAAAGTAGTTGGTTTCCATTAATTGATCGAAATCCACAAAAGTATGTGGCGAACATTTTCAAAGCGACCGCGGATGATTTCATCAAAGCGACTCACCGGGTTCATCATAGTCCCGAGGCATCCAGTTGGATCGAATTCAAAATAGCTAAATGAGCGGAGTGAGTTTAAACCATTATCAAATGATCTAGAGCTTCACTGTTGCCTGGCTATTGTTTTGGCTGGCTGCTGTGACGCCGGCATTTAGTTTTAAATTGATTCGGCAAGCCCAACGGCCATTTACATCACCTTTGATCTTCCAATGCGGTTGGACGCAAACCGATTGATGAACCAATTCGAATCCAGATTCCGACTGACTTACCGTCCTCACGGGATAGGCAAATATGCCACCCGCTTGATCTGACTCCAATCCAATCTCAAGACCTAACCACTGGTCGGTCAGATTGATTCCCTGAGAATCTTCAAGACTAAGAATTGATCCCAAATCACCCAGTTTTTCTCCCTTTGAATCGCTAAAAAAGCGGTCGTGCTGGGCGTCAGGAAGTCCCGCAAAATTCCATTCGACTCCGAAATGTAATTCGCGATCCTGAGGAAGCCCCTCGATGAAATAGGCGATTTCAAGTGCGTTTACGCCCGCATTGAGGGTAATTCCCTTTTTCAAAGTAAGCGGAATTCCCCAGGCATTTCCTTCACGACTTGTAAGTATTTGAATGCGACCTGAATTTCGCCTGATGTTAGCGGTGTAGGGACCCGTTGCAAAATCACCCCGTTCTACAGCGCGGCTTTCCTGTATCGCAACCACATCTACATCGTCATCCCAAAAGTGATCGATTAGTGAATTCCGTGGCTGCAAATCATACTGCAGCTTCTCGTCAAGATTCGCCTGTTTGAAAACAACCAAGTCATGAATACTCGCCGCTTGATTTTCATTTTGATTCTCACCTTCGAGAACCTTTGCGTGGTAAACTTCAGGTCGCCTCTGAATGGTCGCGCCAAGATTGTGATTCACACCTCGCACATCCAACCCGTAAATTTGTCCGCCGTCATTGGGTGCAATCCAACTGACCAACTGATCGTTTGCCAAACGGACTTCGGTAAAGCCATCGAAATCATAATCGTCCGTAGTTGCTTCGACCCACGTCTCTTCTCGTCCCATGGAACGCTCAAGCAGGGACTCCGCAGCAAGTAGATGTTGATAAATAGCATTTCTCAAATGCGGTAGATAAATACCACCGAAAGCGCCGTGCCAATAGCTACAGTTGCACTGACCTTGAAAAAGATGGTCCTCCGCTGCATCTAGAACTTGCTGGCTACAACCTCGGTTCGCAGCCCTCTCAAGTAATCGACTGACGTACATCATCCTCGCGTACATTTGATTTGATTCTGGATATTTGACTTTGAAGTTTCGCCAATACCCACCACCAAGAAACGACTGTATTTGTTCCCAACGAGAATCGTTCTCCAGCTGATGCACCATATCGTCAAACTCCACCTGTCGTTCGACCGGCATCGACCACTCCGTCATTTCCCGATAGCTTGCGTCGGGCAGATAAATCTTTCCACGTGGGGGAGTCGTTGTCACAGCATGCCGAAGAGTCGTCGTTTTCAGCCACTCTCGATTATTCGTCAACGCCTGAAAGAATCGCTCCAACCAGCCATTTTGATAGACGTGTTGTTTCGTGTTGGGCCAGGTTCCGAACTTCTCACCATCGTCCCCAAAGACAACAACACTGTTAGGGCACCGGGCCGCAAGCATCCGGCAGTGGTTGATGGTTTGCTCGGGTTCGGCAAAAGGAATTAGGTAGCGTAGATGCTCACTCCCTGGAAAAACCCGGACAGTTTTCCCCTCTTCTTCGACAATGTAATAGCCGGTTAGCTGATCGTTTTTAAGCCCAGCGCTTCGAAAATGGTAATCATCAAGGACAGTGTATTGAATATTTGAATCGGCAAGCGACTCAGTAAGACAGGACTCCCAAACCCGTTCCGGCATCCACATTCCGTTGACACTCGAACAAACACGTTCGTTCAACCATTTCGTAAAACGTGTGATTTGCCCAACCCGGTCTCTTCGAGGAATCATGGGTAATATCGGCTCGTAAAAAGCACCACCGATGATTTCGATCCGGCCGGCTTCAACCAGTTGCGCAATTCGATTGAGATAATCCGGGTGGTTTGTTTGCAACCACTGCATTAACGGGCCACTGGTATGAAGTGAGATCGAGAGATCTACAAACTTCTCAAAAACATTCAAAAATGGAAGATAGCTGTCTTGATACGCGTCTTCGAAAACGCCATCGAAATTCCCAACCGGTTGATGGTTGTGCAACACCAAACATAGTTGAATTTGGGGATCACTCATATTATTTTCTTAAACTCTCGGCGGCCGCCGCAACAAAGGGCTCAATTCGCCGATGACATTAGATGGGTATCTTGATAGAGTAACAAGCAAGCCAGTTTTTCTTCAACGCCCAGACATGACCGCTGTCTTGGTAACGTTATTGTTTTACTGAATTTCTCGTTCGTCCAAAGGGCGAAAACTGTCATCGCTGAAAATACTTTGACGATTCGCATTTTCCATTTACAACATTCACGAGATTTTAGCTGACCCTTAAATTTTAATGTAGGTGAGCAAGCTGCTGGAGATCACCTGCCAGAAATTTTGTGATCTATTAATCTCCGGATCGCAACCTTCGAGCAGCGGATTCCGGGGCAACTGGATTCACCCAAATATCAGTGCCTAGCTCGAATCCAGCCGCAATCGTTAGCCGCGGAAACAACTCGAAGTAATTCATTTGACCATTGGCTGCGCCGAAGGGGCCTGTATGAAACAACAAGTTGTAAGCTGGAGTGTCTAATGTCGCTTCATATTTCGCTACGATATTCCGGCAATGCGAAGCTAGCTCGTTTCGAACCTCCTGGTTACAAGAAACAAAATCAAACTTTTCATTTCTTGGGATAAT
>CALKNI010000006.1 GCA_938091115.1 uncultured Pirellulaceae bacterium
GTTTCTCTGTCTTGCCAATGACTTGATTGTCATTTAAGCCCTGATACTGTTCCAAGAGAATAGAACAAATCAGCGTCGAGCTTGATTTCTCTTTGCCGTGAAATTCGGTTTGTTATCGTTGCGACCGGACTAACCGGACGCATCATCGGCACGTTTTCTTTTTAGTAAAACCGTGCAGGATATAACGATTTTGTCGATTGTTGGTGAAATTCACCTGAGTTCGAAACGACTAGATCCGGCGTCTGCCACGCCCGATAACATTTTTACACAGTGAATCGAAGGAGTCGAATCCCCTTATCAACGGACAAGTGGGGCGCTGGAAACCAAACGTTGGTTATGTCATAGTCGCACTCGCACTCCGGTTAAGGAAAGATTCATATGTCGTTGAATAAGCAGATAAGAGTAGTTACGCGAGCGTCCGACGGATCGCTTCGAACCAAGGACTTCGAAGATTTCGATCAGATTGCGACCCTCCACGACCAAGTTGGAATTGATGATTGCAGTACCGATTTAACACTTCGTGGAATGCCGCTGTTTCGAGGATTGATTGGGCCGCTGGCGGAAGGGAAATCGATAGTACGCTACGAGTCTCCTGAAGTGTTTGAAGCATTAACTAAAGAGTGGAGCCAAGCCAAGACGAAGCGTCGCCGCCGCAAGACAAAACCAGCAGCAGTAACCGTGCCGATTCCAAACGTATCGATGGCATCTCCTTTGGGATCGGGAACGATGGTTCCTTAAGACAAACGACAATATACCAATCCGGCTTTCTTCTTCATGAAAGATTAACCCGGTAACGCCCCTCGCTGACGGGGCGTTTTTTTATGCGCTGGTGGGTCGTTTAAATTTGTCTGAGTTGTAGTTTTTACATGCTATTAGCATGTATTTGGTACAGCTGTCGGGTAGTTGCTGTTACAGCTTCCTTGGAGGAATTTATTGCGGGTTCGGTATTTTTTGAACCGCCTGCGAACAGGCTTCGTAAGTGTTGTGACAGGGATGAACCGCAACTCAATACAAGCGTCTCATTTTGACAGACCGTTGTCATCGTAACGCTTTTCTTAACCTACATGGATATTGCGGATCGCGCCGGTAAAAGTTGGGTCAAAATTTTTGACCAACGGACAACCGTGGTCTATTTTTTAACGGCCATTTTGTAGTCGATTGCTGCTCCACTGTTGGACACTCGATTTGGCCGTTTTCTGGTTTGGCTCAGAACTCTGTTTGCTTCGCTCCCAAATTCAAAGTAGCAAGCAGAAGGATCCGGGTTACCTTCGAAGGATGGCGATTGAGAATGGATTACTTGTTATCGGCTAATCGAGCGCGCTCGCTCGTAAAATATAAATTGCCTTGCGCTCTGTTAGCGGTATTCCTTTGGGGTGCCTTGCTGACACAGGGCGTGTCGGCTCAGGCTGATTCCGAACCGAAAACTTCGGGCGTGGATTCCGCAGGCAAGCTCGACGTTGGCAATTCTGTGCGTCAGCAGGGAGAGATATTCGAGAGCCAAAAGCAGTGGGGGGAGGCGCTTGCTCTCTATCAGAACGCCCTGAAGGCAAATCCTGATGATCGAACGCTTCAACTCAAGCAAGCTTTCGCACGAATTCACTTTGATCTCGACCGGCGTTATGCCGACACCAGTTTTATCAAGACGATTAAGTCAACCGACGCTAACACCTCGATGAATGTGTATGCCGAGGTACTTTTGAAAATACAATCATACTACGTTGATGACCCCAATTGGGCGAACATTGTCAATTATGGATTGACCAGCTTGAAAGTCGCGATGCAGTCCGATGGCTTTCGGCAAATCAATCTTCCGACAGTTTCAAAGGAGTCTGCATTAGAGTTTTATTTGCAGGCCGAACAGCGGCTTAGTAACGTTGCGGTGCGAAGCAGAAACGATGCTTTCACTGTTGCCAGGGAGACGGCTAGTTTTTTGAATCAGCAATGTGGTATGAGCTCTCAGGCAGTTATGTACGAATTCGTCTGTGGAGCCATTTCCGCTCTTGATCCTTACTCTGCTTTTATGTCTAGCAATCAATACAGCGAAACTATGTCGCAAATCGAAGGAAACTTCGTAGGGCTTGGCGTTGAGTTGCGAACGCAAGCCGAATATCTGGAGATCGTCAGCGTTATCTCCAAGGGGCCTGCTGGCATGGGCGGGATTCTCCAAGGCGACCGAATTGTTGCTGTGGATAACCAGTTGGTTTCTGAAATTGGAAGCAACCGCGCTGCCGACATGATGCGTGGCTTAGAGGGATCTCAAATTTTGATCAGCCTTGATCGTGGTAATGGAATAAAAACGCTTCGCCTTGAGCGGCGAAGGGTCGACATTCCCAGTGTCGATCAAGTTGGGCTTGTTGATAATGTATCGGGCGTAGGATACATCAAATTAACGAATTTCCAGAAAACTACCGCTGCGGATTTTGATGCGGCGTTGTGGAAGCTTCACGCTCAAGGAATGCGATCATTGATCGTGGATGTACGAGGTAATCCTGGCGGCTTGCTTTCGGCGTCCGTAGAGGTAGCGGATCGGTTTGTGCGAAAAGGGGTAATTGTCTCTACAAAGGGGAGAAATCCAATGGAAGATTTCGTGCACAGAGCTAATCTTTCAGGAACGTGGGACGTACCTTTGGTCGTTCTTGTCGACGAGAATTCTGCAAGTGCGAGCGAAATTTTTGCTGCCGCGATTAGAGATAACAAGCGAGGCACGATCGTAGGTAACCAGAGCTACGGAAAAGGAAGCGTTCAGGGTATCTTTCCATTAAACGTATCAGGTGGAGGTGTTCGGCTGACGACAGCTAAGTTTTATTCTCCAACTGGACAAGCGATTAGTCGGGTGGGTGTGAAGGCTGATATTGTTATTCAGGAAGTCATGAGACCTGGCGAGACGACGGATTCACGAGAGGATACTGGTCTCCGGATTGGAATCAAAACTGCCCAGCAGAAAATAGTTGATCGAAATGCGGCTTTGCAATCTCAAGCTTCATCGGTTGGCGGATAGGCCTGAAAAAACCAATTCGCTGGCTGCCAGAGCATTAAAACAGTGTTTTCTATGAATTTCAAACGACGCGTCATCTGGCTCGTCGTTTTTTTGATGCGAAGTTTACCATGTGGTGCAGATCGTGTTTAATTCGATTCTTTCGGCTTAGTTTGGTGGAGCGCGGTTCCATATTTTTTTAAAAGAGATACCATTTCAGGAAGTGATCGGTCTCTTTATTGATGAGATAACATGCAGGAATTTTCTGAGTTTGAGTCATTACTGTCCCGCTCGGTACAGGAAAAGAATCTTGAGTTTCAGCGACATGGTCGTTTGAAGCATCTGATTGCGGCTTCGCAATTGACCCCGGAATTATTGGAAAAACTCTGTCGCTCGGCGGATCTTATTCGCCGCCTGAGTCGTAACCCCGAGGGAAATCGACGATTGCGTGATCTGTTGGCTCATAAGAGAGCCATGCTGTACTTCACCCAGCCGTCGACACGTACATTTCTATCATTTATGGCTGCCTGCCAAATTCTAGGCCTCTCTTGTAATGAAGTTCGTGATCCGAAAACATCATCCGAGGTCAAACGAGAATCGAGAATGGATTCGATTAGAATGTTTAGTAGCTACTTTGACGTGATCATCATGCGATCACAAATTAGTGACTTCGCTGAATGTTGTGCTTATTTAATGAGTGATTTAGAGCGGCAAGAGCGTCGTTCGGTTCCCATTGTTAATGCGGGCGCCGGAAGTGACGAGCACCCGACCCAAGCACTTTTGGATATGTATACTATTATTCGTACATTTGATTTCGACGAAAATTCTGAGAGCCGCCCGTCGCGACTGAATGAGCTGCGACGGTCATTTCCATCATTGATCTGCGGACCGAGCCAGAAAACCTACACGTTTTGTGGAGACATTGGTCGAGGACGTACGGTACGATCGCTGGCTACTGTTCTCTCTCAGTATGAGGGTGCACGAATGATATTTGTGTCACCAGAGCATGACGTTTTGGTCATGGACGCTGAACTCAGACAACGGCTTAGAATGATGGGTGTTGAGTTTTTTGAGGTGAACAGCCTTGATGCAGAAATTGATGGTGCGAGCATTCTCTCTCAGACCGACTGCCTCTATATGACACGGATTCAAAGGGAGCACAATTCGAAGGACACCGAGCAGGAAATTGCCGAAATTGACTTGGAGCCATTCTTGCTCTCACCACAACGGGTTGGCGTGTTGAAGTCTTACGCCCCAATCCTTCACCCCTTCCCTCGCGACAGCGTCGTTGGTGAGATTCCGACATCTATCGATTCGGATCCGAGGGCAATGTATTTTCGTCAGGCCAGAAATGGAATGTGGGCCAGAGCTGCGTTACTGGTTCACTTGTTCGACGCCGCTGATTCTTTGTTTTTCGCATATTCTGATGTTTTCCGATCACCCAAGTAAGTTCCTTTTTGAGGAGGGTGGTTCGAGACGTTTATAAGCAGCGGGCGCAGATGCAATTTTGGCGGCACTCATTAGAAACGGTAGGCAATCGAATATGCCGATTACCAGATAAAACCGATTTTGACGATCAAGTAAGATAGTCCTGCGAATCCGCTCAGTGGGGTGGGAGTCCCTCAAATTTGGCACAATGCCTCGGTTTCAGCAAACCATGTGTCCTAGATGGTCGATGCTACAAGTGTGAGCGCAGCATGCCGGAATTCGTAAGAATTGTCGATATTTCAGCAAAAGAATTGGCACGCTAAAACTCATGGAAGTATACTTTTATGAGTCGACAGCTCGCTGTTTTGCGTGCCAGGTTGACTTACAGCGAGAGCTGCTTTGGTTGCTTTCGGTGTATTTTACAGTGAACTGCAGACTCGCAATTTAGTTTGGGTTGAGTCGAAGAGTCAGCTAGTCCTTTCCAATTTGGTCAACTTTAAGGCCACAACGAGGTGTCTTGATGAACTTGATGGGCAAAATATTTACGCTTTTGATTTTCTTCATGAGTATTTGCTTTTTAGTGATTGCTCTGATGGTGGGTGCAACTCACCGGAACTGGAAAGCGATTGCTGTTGAGAAAAACAGCGAAGCTGCGAATTACAAGAACGCGTTGGTCGAGGCAAAGTCCAGTACCAGCGACAAAGAGAAACTTTTGGAAGCCGAGCGAGCAAGTCGTGCTATGCAACTCGCACAGCTTGAGTCGCAACTCAAAGTTCTCTCGGACTTGAGGGACTCAAAAGAATCTGAGCTTCGTGTTGTCGAAGAGCAGAGCCAGAAACAACTGGACGAACTTGAGAATGCTCAAAAACGAATTTCAGATCAAGATGTAGAGGTTGCTGGTCTAAGGGCCAACAACAAAAAATTGATTGATGATATCGCGACTCAGTTTTCACTAGTTCGGAATCTGACCAATCAGTCTTTCGAACTGAAGAATCAAATCGAGTTGTTGAAAAAGAAAGAAATGGACTTGGTTGCTAACTTGGCCAAGTCGAAAAAGGTACTTGATCGTAACGGCCTGACAGTAAACTCACTGACCGATCACATTGTTCCAAAATTGGATGGCCTAGTTGTTAAGACTTCGTCAGATGGACTATTTGCGATCAGTCTTGGAACGGATGACGGTCTTCGTGTTGGACACGAATTAGACGTCTACCGGAAAGATCGATTTGTTGGAAAAGGAACCGTCATAAAAACAGAAACTGATTTGGCAGCGGTTAGAATCAACCCTGATTTCAACCTGGATACAGTCCGGGAGGGCGATCATGTCACTAGTAAATTCTGAATTCGGTGACGAGTTTGATGCACCGCAAAACGAACAGGATGGTTTTGTCTCGAGCGAACCGGTCGTTTCGAAGCCTTCTTATCGGAAGCAGAGTTTCAGTATCTATTCACTGATGTTGATTCTGTCGTTCGTATTCCTTGTGATTGCTGCGATCTTGTTTTCGGTCAACGCGAATGAATTCTCTAAATAGTTCGAGCTGGTTATGTCTGATATCCCCCAAGAAAATGAAGAGCTAATAAGCGACCTCGATGTCGAGAGTACGGAATCTGAGGAAGTTGGTTTGACGTCTGAAGAAACCGATCAGGACGGCGAAGAGAAAAAGTCATTTCTCAGTACCTTAACGGTTTTCGACGCGATGTTGCTAGTCGCACTCCTCTGCGTATCCGCGGCGACTGTGTTGATGTTTCTTGAGTTGAATACATTCGGTAGCTTTCCTAGTGATTTCCCTTGGAAGACCGACGGCATGGGCGAGGTTTGAGCCTAGCAAGTATCAAATTGTTGAAAGACCCCATCGGGGTCTTTTTTTTTGCCCCACCGGTGGGCAATGCTTTTGGTCTCGGAAAGCTGATTGAAGATCAATGTTGGATTAGTCACTTAGGATCAATTGATTCTCAATGACGGCGAGAATTTGGCTTGCGATGGTCGCCTTCGGACCTTTAAGTGACTTGATTACGGTTCCGTTAGGAGCAATGATCTCTACTTCGTTATCAGAGGCGTTGATCGCGGAAGGGCCGTTGAGAACAACAAGATCGCAGTTCTTTTTTTGCAATTTTGTAATCGCTCGAAAGCGTGCGTCCTCAGTTTCAAGAGCAAAACCAACGGTCCACTGATGGGTTTGCTTGTTTGCGCCTAGGGAGGCAACGACGTCGGGGGTTTCGATAAGTTTCAATTCAAGAGCCTCACCCGTTTTACGGATTTTATGGTTGGCAACTTCAACCGGCTTGTAATCGCAAGGCGCAGCGACGCCAATCATCCCGTCACAATCTGCAAAGAGCTTTGTCGCAGCGTCGAGCATATCTTCGGTGGTTAAGACTGGAAATAACTCTGCTTCCGGTGGATACTGAATGTCGACAGGGCCGCTGACCAAAACAACTTCGTGTCCGGCTTCGATTGCTGCTTCTACCAGGCAGCAGCCCATGCGCCCGCTTGAGGCATTACTGATGTATCTAACCGGATCGATATACTGTCGGGTTGGGCCGGAGGTTATAAGGATGCGAGCCATGGAATCTTCTAATCAAATGAGTCTCGAAGAACCGCAATTAGAGGCTGATTGCGGGATCGGGTCGGGTTAAAGACGGTCGTTGATGGCGTCTGCAATTGACTCGGGTGATGCCATTCTACCAATTCCTCGAGTCCGGCAGCTCAACCAACCTTCTTGCGGATCAATAAACTGGACTCCGTCCTGAGCCAATTGTTGATAATTTCGCTGGACCGCTGGTTTTTCCCACATCTCACAATTCATTGCGGGTGCGACTATTACGGGGCCAGTGAAGCAAAGGTAGAGCGTGCTTAGCAAATCATCCGAGGCGCCGGTTGCGGCTTTCGCCATGAAGTTCGCAGTCGCTGGTGCCACACATAAGAGGTCGGCTGAACGGGCTAGTTCAATATGAGCACCGAGGGGAAATCGGGGATCAAAAATTTCTGATGCAACTGAATTTCCAGTCAGCGCGGCAAAGGTAGCTTTTCCAATAAACGCCTGAGCGGATTCTGTCATGACTACGGTGATTTGGTGCCCTTGTTGCGCTAATTGGCTAACAAGTGCTGCTGCCTTGAAGGCTGCAACTCCGCCGGAGACAGCGATGATGATTTCTTTTTCGGCCATTAGGTGACCCTTTTCGTTCGCGCCTACCTGCCTGGGCGGTTGCTTGAGTGGCAAGCAACCTTTGGGCTAAAAAACGTTAATAACTCGCCAAGAATAGTTTCTGACGGTTGTTGACGGTTTACAGATCGTCAAGATCCAACTCAGGCATATCAGGCACATCCGGAGATCCGGTGCTGCGAAGATTATCGGTCGTGTCCAGATAAATTTTGTCCTGGAGGATTTCTTCGAGCACGATCGCCATTTTGTCTTGCGATTTGGTTTCAACGAGAGGTCGAGACCCTTGATTGAGCTGAACCATTCGTTTTTGAATCAATGTTGATAGTTTGAATCGACCGCCGACTTTGCGGACGATTTCTTCTTCTTTTAGTGCGTCGTACATTCAGTTTTTCTCCGCTTGTTGCAACAACTTACAAATGTCGTTGACGGTCTGGTGGACCGATTGATTGGTAACGATGTGTTGATATGAGGATGACGCGTCGAGTTCCCGTTTGGCAACGGCAAGCCGCTTTTGCAGAACCTCTTCGGATTCTGTGCCCCGGCCACGTAGTCGCTGTTCGAGTTCTTCCAGACTGCCTGGGTGAATGAAGATTGTGATTGCGTCGGGGTGGTGTTTCAAGACCTTAGCTGCACCTTCAACATCGACCTCTAAGATTACCCAGTTTCCGGCTTGAAGGCCAGTGGTAACTGGGGCTTCGAGGGTGCCGTACCAGTGTCCGTATCCAAAAACCTCGCAGCATTCTAAAAATTCCCCATTTTTGCGGTGTTCCTCAAATTGTTCGGGCGAGAGGTAATAATAGCTGACCCCTTCTGTTTCTCCGGCTCGTCGAGGCCGCGTGGTTGCCGAAATACTCGCTTCCAAGGGCAAATCGCACGTTTGGAACAAGCTCTTTAAGACGGTGGTTTTTCCGACACCCGAGGGGCCGGAAATGATGATTAACTTCCCCGGCTTGGCATCTGCCGACGGTTGGTCATGTGAGGTTTGTTGTGACATGGTATTACTCGACATTTTGAACCATTTCTCGAATTCGCTCGATGCATGTCTTGATCTCGACAACGTGGTTAGCGATTTCGACATCATTTGCTTTAGAACCAATTGTGTTGGTTTCCCTTAGCATTTCCTGAACTAGGAAGTCGAGTTTTTTGCCGTTGCTACAATCCTCTTTTATTAATTTGTTGAATTGCTCGATATGGCATCCAAGTCGAACCGTCTCTTCTGAGATGTCACATTTTTCGGCAAAAACACCGACTTCTTTGACGATGTCCGTCGCGTCAATCGACGTGTTGTGGGGGTCGAGCAGGCTGTTGATTCGTTCGGTCATACGTTTGGAGTAATGGGTGATTACGCCAGGAGCGAGCGATTTGATCGATTCGAGGTTGGTTGAAATGATTTCGCAATTAGAGACCATATCCTGTTGCATCACAGAACCTTCGAGCTCGCGCATTTTGTTCAATTGTACCAAGGCTTCTATCGTGGCCTGTTCTACCGCTGGCCAGACTTGTTCATTTTGGTCGTCGCGTACGTTGTCGGCGACGACGCCCGGCAATTTCAAAAGGGACTCAACATTAATTGGATGATTTGAGCCGGCGATCTCCGAAAGTTGAAGCCAATAGGCGCGAATAACATCGGCATTCAGCTGGTAGTTGGATTCTTCCCCAAGAATCTGTGAATTGATCCGCAGATTGATGCTGCCTCGATGGACATGCTGCTTGACGATCGCCTCCAGTTTTGCCTGATGGGCGGCGTCGAGGTCACAATTAATAGATGTTTTCAAAAACCTGTTGTTGACCGCCCTGAGCTCGACGACAACGCGAACGTCGTCAATTTGGACGGAGGCCTGTCCGTGGCCGGTCATGCTGAGTAACAAAACAGACTCCCGTATCGTTAAAGCGTATTCGGGTTGAAAATCAAGAAATCGAGTGTTCTGCGGTTCGATTGGAATCCGCAACGACCACTAAGCAGTTACTTTTTTTCAACATCGGACTTGGTGTCGGTTGTTTCCCCCGAGGTTTCCGGTTGAGCTCCGGGCTCTACGTTCGATGAATCGGTATCCGTCGTTTTTTTATCGGATGCACCCTCTCCGGAGGTATCAGTTTCTTCACCGTTGCCACTGGCTGGCGTTTCGCCAGTGCTTGATTCCTCGGTTTCGCCTTTTTCAACTTCTTCGCCCACTGTTCCGCTTAAAACTGGATCGTTGTTGAGCGTTGAGGCGGGGGGAGGGTTGAACAACGCGATCGTCATCATGCAGAGAAAGATCCAAATCGCTGCTGTCACAATTGTGATTTTCGTGAAAGCATCACCGGCTTTCGATCCGAATGCGCTTTGGCCGCCCATGCCGCCAAGGGCGCCTGTCAGACCTCCACCTTTTCCTCGTTGGACGAGAACGAGCGCCATTAAAAACAGGGAGCACATGAACAATAGAATTTCCATCACGAAAAGTCCGAAATTAAACTCAGACAACAGTAAGGAGTTTTCAACTAATTGGAATTGAGCCAAAATCATTTTAATTTCTCGTACCACCCAAGGTGATTTGTTTAGTGATTTATTTGTGTTCTTGTTTCTCGCGATGTGTAAATTACGCGATGTTTTGGTTGGCTGCGTTAATGATCGCTGTAAATCCATCGGCTTTCAAAGATGCACCTCCGACCAATGCTCCATCGATGTCGGGTTGTGACATCAAATCATTTGCATTGTCCGGTTTCACACTTCCGCCGTAGAGGATTCGCACTTGCTCAGAAGTTTCGGAATTATAACGGTCGTTTAGTAATTTGCGAAGGTCAGCGTGGACTTCCTGGGCCTGTTCGGGGCTTGCCGTCTTACCGGTTCCAATTGCCCAAACGGGTTCGTAGGCGATGACGGTTTTTTGGACTTGTTCGGAAGTTAAGTCTGCTAGTGAGCCCTCAAATTGTGATTTAACGACTGCCTCAGTATTTCCCGCCTCTCGATCTTCGAGTTGTTCTCCGACACAGAGCACAGGGGTTAGCCCGGCTTCGAGGACTGCTTTGACTTTCTTGTTAATCAAAGAATCGGATTCACCCATGACATGCCGTCGCTCGCTGTGGCCGAGAATCACGTATTGGCAGCCAACATCGCCAAGCATCCCGGTACTGATTTCCCCCGTAAAGGCTCCGCCAGCCTCAAAATATACGTCTTGGGCTCCCAGCGAAATCCCTGAGTTGCCGAGGGTTGCCGAAACGGCATCAAGGTAAATATGAGATGGACAAACCAAAACGTCGACGTCGCTTGATTTTTCTGCGTTTACAAGATCGCTAGACAACGCAACGGCGTCGGCGCGATTGAGGTTCATTTTCCAATTGCCGGCAATTAGGGGACGTCTCACAGATTCTCCAACTCAAAAATAAATCAGCTTTTAGGGCAAAAATCGAATCGGTAAGTCTACCAGAACATCAGCATAAGATTAACGGCTCATTTTCAAGGAAACGCGGTTTTTCGAGCATGAAACCCGACGAAGGGGTTCTAAGGGTAGGATTTGAGGGAAATCTTGCCGGTTTTCCGTTGTTTGGGGGCTAAGAATTGTCCTTCTACTGTCTTTGACCCGCATTCAATCTCAGATTGGAGACGAATTCTAGGCCAGAATCGATCTGGTTATTGATCGGAATAGACTCGGGTCGACTCTTGTTTCGATACCGGTGAAGTTCGCCCATCGGTTTGCATGCTTACGACGACCCGATGATCCCCAACCGATTGGCCTCGCCCGTTGATCATGAAGCTGAGTTCGTCATCTGGATTCATGCTGTTGATCGGTTCAAAAACAATCTGTTGTCCACGAATGGCATGCCGCAACGAGCCGTTGACTGAGGTTGGGGTTAAGCCAGCTGGGAAATCGACTTGAAGCCGAATATTGGTCGCCGCCTTCGTACCTTGGTTCACGATTCGAACGCGGTAGTTGGTGTCACCGCCAATCTCAATCGGGTCAATGAGATCGTCAATTTCAAAGAAAACATCCACTAAATGCTCAACCGAGATGTCGTGCTCTAGTGCTGATTTTATATCTAAATCAGCAGTTGACTCAAAGGTGATTGGCTGGTTTCCAACGTCGATCGGCATCGTTTTAAGTTCAACTTTGGCTTCTATATTTTGTGCGAGTTCAGCGAGGCTCCAGTAAACGGCATGGCTACCGGAGTCGTAGCGTCCCTGGTTGTTTGCCTGAACGAAGCGTAGTCCATTCGGTAGTTTTGCAATCAGCTGAACGTTGGTGGCATTGGCCGTTCCTCGATTAGCCACGCGAAATTCATGTGTGGCACTTCGCTTCAAAAATCGTTTTTTGGGGCCAGAACTTTGGGTGACTAGCTTGGGCGCGATGACTTCGATGGGCAGTTCATGTTTAGCGCGAAGTCCACCTTCGGCGGATGCATACATGATACTTTGGATTTTGCCGATGTTAGCCGCCTTGAGCGCAAGTTTCACCCGTTGTGATTTGCCGGGCATCAATGTGCCAACTTCATATTCAATCCCCCGGCTTGCGTTGGGCAGGCCATCCGGGAATTCGAGCTGTTCGGGTACTTTTTGTTGAATCAGAACATTCTTCGCCGGACCGTCGCCTTTATTGATTACGATCACATCGAGAACGACATTGTCTCCAATTAAATGAGTGGCCTCGGTCTGATGAACAATTTCAAGAACGGGCTTGGTGACCAATGTCCGCATGGATGCCTGTGTGGCAAATGTAACTTGAGCAACACTTCCCATTTCTCCCGGTTGTGTCGGTTTTAATTGAAACGTGATTTTTTTCTCTTGTCCCGGTCTGAGAGTCCCTAATTTCCAGCTTAGGTTTTGTTGTTTTCCCTGCGGCTGAGTTTGGGGAGTCGCTCCAATAAACTCACAGCCTGCGGGCACTTGGTCGATCACCTGAACTTCCTCTGCTGTAACACGACCGATGTTGCGAACCACAATTTCAAAAGATGCTTTTTGGTTCAGCTGGATTTCGACAGGCGAAAGCTTTTCAACCGTTAAGGATGGCGCTTGAATGCCTTCAAGCTGGCGATCGCCAGGGATATCTCGTGTTAATCGAGGTAGAGGAGTTGCGTCGATTGGCTGAGTAGGAGATCTCTGGCTGGGGAATGATGAACGCTTGGGTTGAATTGTATTAACTGGAGCAGTTCGGTTTGGCGTGAAAGCTCGGGGCGCTTGAGAGTTGACTAGGGTTGCCTGTGGCTTCGATTCTAGTGGAGTTTCAAATTGTCCGCTTCCCAGTTGACTTCGAGGTAGGCTGATGGGCTCAGTGGTTGGCGATGGAGTTTTCTCAAAAGGCGCTTGCGAGGCCAAAGCGTTCGGCACATTCGTTGCAAATGAATTCGATTTCTTATTGTTTAGATCAGCGCCAAGTTTCATCGGCGCTGGCTTGGACAAGATGCCATTTGGGGACGCAGCCGTTTCCTTAGTTGGACGGGTGCGATTGTTGAATGATTCGATGTTGGTTGGCGGGGAAGCATTCGTGGTGCTTTGGGGATTTTGTGAATTCGTTAGGTCGGGTTGAGAAGACTTAATAGCTGGCTGAGCAAATGAGTTAGCAGTTGGTTGGGCGGTTGGTTGGGCAAAACTATTTGGTAATGGTTGCTGTATTGGCCGAGTCGATGGCGAAGCATCGGTGACCTGGTCGAGCAAACGTGTGGCTGAGTTGTTTGCCGACACCGATGGAGATGTCGTGATATTCGAGCTATCACTGCCTTGCTTGGGAGGCGTGCTGATTTGAAATGAATCGGACTTTTTTAGTTCGGTCTGCTGGGGAGCAGATTGGGTGTTAGCCGAATTTGGGGTTGAATTATCGGGTAATTTGAAACCGCTACGTGGATTGGAGAATGGAAGAGGGGCTCCCCTGGAAGCGAAACGTTCGGGTGGGCTTACGGAAGGTGTAGCTTTCACTCGAGGAATTCCATCGAATCCAGAGCCAGAGTTGCCGGCTGATTTTTTCGTTGCAATGGGAAGCTCATTTTTCTGAGTACCAAAAGCGGAGGAACCGGATTGGGGGAGAGTCGATGCCGGTTTAAATCCGAAGGATGGTTGTGAGGTCGAAGTTTTGACCAGTCCAGATGAACTCGGATTTCCGATTTTTGTAGCGGCAGAAGTATTCTTGCTCGCGGCTGTCTCGAAAGGCTCATTGAACGCAGACGGAGGTTGGCTGGGACTCGTCTCTTTAACAAGGGACTCGTCCTCTTGGGCTGGGCTCTCAATATCCGATGCTAGTTCTCTAGCGGCTTCATTTGATTCAGATGATACGTATTTCATCGATTGAATAACGGCAACCGACCCCAGGGTGACGAAGAACGCCACTGCCGAAATTCGGATAATGGCTGCCTTGGTAAACCGAGGGCCAAATTCCGGAGTAGTTTCAGATTCGGACATATTTTTGTTTCCATCGTGAATCTGCTGGAACAGCAAACTCGATTTGGGAAATACTGGCATGTCGCATCGAGCACCAATTTTGATTGGCGGATCAGTTAAATCCGGTCGTTCAAAACGCTCGTCGGCTTCCATGCCGTTAATTCGTTGGCCAACGCCACCTTGAATCTGGTTTGAGTGCCAGTTTAATTCTGGCGCACAGATACACGACGTTTAGCGCGAAGTTGGGATACCAAAAAGAAAGGTTGCGGGACAACCCCAAATGAATTTGCCCCATCCTTTAAAGGCTACGGGGGATATTTTTGAGGTTGGACAGCGCGATTGCTATTCGTGCTAGCTGGTATCTCGATAGCTGTTTCTTAGAAGAGGATTCGAGTTGATGGGAAGTTAGTTGAGACAACCGATTTTCCAATCTCTCGCAATGTAAGATTGAGTTTAGTCTCGACGCAGGTGCCGCGTTAAGCGGTCGAGGAAGCCAGTTTTACGAGCCGGCCCATTGAGGCAAGCTGCCAATTTCGATTCAAGAGCTTCGCTTCGATGCTCGAGTTCGACTTGTCGAGAGGCAATTTCAGCTTGTTGTTGGCTGATTTTCGCTCTTCCAATCGATAGTTCGATTTCAGCCTCGCGAAGCTTTTCGTTGAGTTCATCTTTAAGCGCATCGATATCAGCGAAATCATGATGCTCGATCGAATCTTGTGAGGACGGTTGCCTTGTTGGTTTCTTGCGAGCTTTGGTTTGGCTGGATGGTTTTGTACTTGGAGGAGAAGATGATTCATTGGTTTCGCGATAATCGGAGTCGATGCCATATTTTGAGAGCATGGCTTCTTTTTGTCTCTCCCACAGCGAAATGTCTTTGTCGTCTTCTATTGTGTCTTCGTTCGATTGCTCGGATTGCTCGGATTGCTCAACTATTTTTAAAAACTTCTCTCCCATATCTTGGATGACATTTTCAAATCGCGTCTCAAAAGATTCAATGATGAATTCGTTTTTTTCAGTGATTTGTTCTGTAACTGAAGCCAAGTTAGTTTCGGGTTCTTGCTTCTTGTCTTCCTGGAATAGCCAGTCAGCAGAATTAAGATCGTAGACGCCGCTGGTTTCAAGAACTTTTGACTGGTCGTTGAATAATTTTGAAAGAGAGTCAATCTTGTTTTCAAGTGTTCTAAATTTTAAGTCGATCAGACTTTCTAGTTCTCGAAATCCACATTCCTGTTTTCTTCGCAGGCTCTCCTGATCCAAAGCCGAGCCGATGTCATTTTGTTCCTCGTGCAACTCGACGAGCAATTCGATGTGCTCAAGGATGACAGCAATGTCATTTTGCTTTTCTGAATCTGTATTGTCTTTTGTCGAGATTGGCATGGTGTGCCTGCTAATGCGGAGTTGAATTTATCAAATAGGTACCCAAAACACGGTTTGGCTTTTTCAGTCAGTACCTCGTTAAAAAGATAGGTCAGAAATTCGTGCAAGCGTGGGAAATAGGTGGTTTTCGCATATTTCCGCAAAACCGTTACAATCTGTGATTCCAACTAATTTCGTGCTAAGGAAAGTAATCGCCAGAGAAGGTAGCGAGTTTGCGGTTTTAACGGCGGTTTCTCTGTGACGTTGAGCGATTAGGTCAATAGTCAAAATCTGATGATTTGTTACCATCAGACGGTAATCTTTGGCGGCTATTGTCGGGTGGACCGAATCACCTTTTAGCTACCACTTGGCGCTCTCACTTTGGCGCCACGACTTTAGCGCTATTGGGGAAAGGGAAAATGTGTTCGATTTCGAGTTGTCGTTCCATTATCCAAAGTTCAATCATTATCCAAAGTTCTACTTAACAGAGGCTGGCTCGTTTTATGTCTGACCGTCCGTTTGTTCATCTTCATTGCCACAGTCACTACAGTTTGCTCGACGGTGCTAGTTCGATTCCAAAATTGGTTCAACGCACAGCGGATCACGGGATGAACGCGCTGGCATTAACTGATCACGGTAATATGCACGGGGCATTGGAGTTTTACAGGGCCTGTAAATCAAAAGACATTAATCCCATCATTGGGTATGAAGCCTACATCGCTCCGGGCAGTCGAAAGAGTAAATCGGGTGGCAAGGGGAAAGACTCAAGTTACCACTTAACCTTGCTGTGTCAGAACGCAACGGGATTCAAAAACTTGGTCAAAATGGCTTCTCATGCCAGTCTCGATGGATTCTATTTCAAGCCCCGGATCGATAAAGAGTTGCTCGAAGAATACAACGAAGGAATTATTTGTTTGAGCGGGTGTGTGTCGAGTGAATTTAGTCGGGCAATTTTGCGCGGTTCAGGGAATGGTGCTGAGGAGAGTCTTGCAGAAGCTAAGAATGTCGCTCAGTGGTTTCACGGAGTTTTTGGTGATCGATATTTTCTTGAGATCATGAATAACAATGTGGACATTCAGAAGCCTCAACTTCAAGGGGCGGTTGAAATTGCTCAGCAAGTTGGCTTGCCATTGGTGGCGACCAGCGACTGTCATTACGTCGATCGGGAAGATGCAGAAGCTCAAGACGTAATGCTTTGTATCAATATGGGTAAATTCCGAACTGATAGCCAGCGGATGAAAATGGAGGGCGATCAGTTTTATCTCCGGCCTCCCGAAGAGATGTACCGGAATTTTCCAGGTCTTGAGGATGCGGTCGCAAGGAGTCAGCAGATTGCTGACACTGTCGATATCCAACTTGAGCTTGGCGAACGGTTTTTCCCAGTTTTCGATTTACCGCAAGATCGTTCACCGGAGGACGAGTTACGAGATCTTTGTCTCAAGGGGCTTATGGATCGTTACGAAGGTAACGAAGAAATGAAGCCAAATGGTGAGCTTGCTGAAGTGGTAATGACGCGATTGAATCGAGAGTTAGGCGTTATCAATAAACTCGGGTTTGCAAATTACTTTTTGATTTGTTGGGATTTTGTCGAACAGGCTCGGCAGCGAGATATCCCATCTACAGCACGTGGTAGCGGTGTTGGCGCGATCGTTTGTTACGCACTTTATTTGAGCCATGTCTGTCCGATTAAGTACAGCCTGTTGTTCGAGCGTTTTCTTGATGAAAATCGACTGGAGGCGCCGGATATTGATATTGATTTCTGCAAGGAGCGTCGCGGTGAAATCATTCGGTACGTGAAAGAAAAGTACGGCGAAGAAAGCGTTGCCCAGATCGGTACATTTGGAACCCTGAAAGCAAGGGCGGCGATCAAAGACGTGGGTCGCGTGCTCGGTATTCCGTTAACGCGCGTGAACCAAATTACGTCGATGGTCCCTGATCAACTGGGGATTTCTCTGCAGCAAGCGATTGATTCAAGTGATGAGCTGAAGGGGGTCTATGAGGGCGATCCCGAAATCGCGGAGTTACTCGAGTTTGCACTTAAGCTGGAGGGCTTGGCTCGAAATATTGGAACGCATGCTGCTGCGGTTGTGATCAGCAATGGACCGTTAACGGACTTTGTTCCGTTGGGAAGAGTGGCTGGTAAAGAGGATGTAATCACTCAGTGGTCCATGAATGACGTTGAGGCCGCTGGTCTGTTAAAGATGGATTTCCTCGGTCTTCGGACGCTGACTATTCTAAGCAATACTGTGAAATTGATCCGGCAGACGACTGGCCAAACGATCGATCCGCTGAATTTCCCACTCGACGATCAGCCAACGTTTGAGTTACTTCAGTCTGGCGATACCAAGGGTGTTTTCCAGTTGGAGAGCGGTGGGATTCGCGACTTGCTTTCAAAAATGAAGCCAGACCATTTTCGGGATATCATTGCGACCAACGCGCTTTACCGACCGGGACCGCTGGAAGGGGGAATGGTTCAGCAGTACATCGATGTGAAACACGGCCGCAGGGAAGCAGAATATAAGTTGGACGTCCTAAAAGAAATTCTTGAAGAAACCAACGGAGTGATGGTTTATCAGGAACAGGTGATGCAGATTTTGAATCGTCTGGGTAAGATTCCGCTCGCTTCTGCGTACACATGTATCAAAGCTATTAGTAAAAAGAAAGAAAAGATCATTGCATCGAATCACGATGCCTATATGACAGGAGCGGTAGAGCAAGGGCTGTCGAAAAAAGACGCTCAAGAGATGTGGGATATGATTCTTAAGTTCGCCGGTTATGGATTCAATAAGAGCCATTCGACGGCTTACGCCGCGATCGCGTGGCAAACGGCTTATTTGAAAGCACATTATCCAGTCGAGTTCATGGCTGCCCTGCTAACTGGAGACATACCCGGTCGCAATTTCACCAGCAAAGATTCGTTGGTGGAACACATGGAGGATTGTGATCGGATGGGAGTTGAGGTCGTGCCGCCCTGCATTAATCAATCCGGGGTCGAATTTACTGTTGCTGATGGAAAGATTTATTTCGCGATGTCCGCAGTCAAGGGATGCGGAGGTTCGGCTGCAGCGGCAATTGCAGAGGAACGGGAAGCGAATGGTCCGTTTAAGGATATCTTTGATTTTTGTGAGCGAATTGAGTCATCAAAATGCAATCGATCGGCAATCGAAACGCTCATCAAAGCGGGGGCAATGGATTGTTTTGAGGTGAAACGGTCTCAATTGTCAGCGGTAACTGACCGGGCATTGCAGGCCGGTGCAGCGATGATGGCAGATAAAAGAAGTGGTCAAAAGAATCTCTTTGGCGTCGATGATGAAGATGATACAGAGGAAGTAGAATTCGTGTTTCCAGAAATGGATGAGTGGGAGGAGCGGGCGCTGCTGACTGCTGAAAAGGAGGTTCTTGGATTTTACTTAACGAGTCATCCTTTGGCTCAGTTTGAAGCTCAACTGGCTCGCTACTGCAGTCATAAAACATCCGGACTCGAAGGAACAAAAGACCGCGATCGGGTCAGTCTTGGTGGAATGATCTCGGCGGTCAAACACTCGCACGTTAAAAATCCACGGGATGCAAATTCACCTACCAAATACGTCATGTTTGATCTGGAGGATGTTGAAGGTGCAATTCGATGTATTCTGTGGCCACAAGATTTTGCAAAGCATGGTGAGGCGGTTGTGTCAGATGCAATTGTCGTACTTCAGGGGCGACTGGATTATCGAGGTGGTGACGAAGCCAATATGATTGTCGATAAAGTCATTCCGATTGACCAGCTCGATGAAAATTTGACCCATGGGATTAAGGTCATGGTTGATCAACAAGTTCATGGTGAAGATGGATTAAAAACAGTTTATGAAATCATTCGAGGCTATCCCGGCAATCGTCAGTTAAAATTCGAACTCATTCTTGAAGATGGGATGCGGGTCGAGATGAACTCCAATAGAAAAGTGGAGATCAGTGAGCAGTTGACCAGCCGATTGACCGGTCTTCTGGGCAAGACCTCGGTAGAGATGTTGGTTGACCGCAAGTCGCTTTCGGCCAAAGCGGAGCCGAAAAAGTGGGGGAAGCGATAAGTTAATTTGGGTGTTTAATAATTAATTAGGCGGGAACGACACTGTACCGAGCGTGCAGAGACGCCATTTTTTTGGGTCCGATTAATTGGACTCAAAGTCTAACTCCAATAAGTAGTTCCGGTCAAAGGCCGCAACGACACTTTCTAAATCAGAATAGGGTCCCGGTTGGTACGCCGGATCCGACATGCCCTTTTGTGCCAATTCGCAAACTTCCCAGTCCTGCCGGTTTGTTATGTCCCAGAATTCTATGGCCTGGTCGGGGGCAAATTTTTGCTGATCGCTCGACTCAGGCGGGAATAGAAACTGGCAGATTACTTTACTGTTGCCTGTGTCAATTCGTTCAATTCGATGAATTAGTACATAGTCCGGGTGTAAGCTTAAAAACATCGTGGGGCAGACAGTGAAGTAGTAAACTGAGCGCAATTGATCAGAATTTAAACCTCCAATGGGTTGCCCCGCGTATTTGCCATCACAGGACATCGTTTGACTTGATTCAGCAAGTCCCATCGGACCGCCCAAAATTGGTCCCTCGTCCAGTTCGTTCGATGAACCTTGATAAGGAGTCAAGCGATTGAGCATGGGATGGACGATTGGGCAGTGGTAACATTCGTTATAGTTTTGAAAGATTAATTTCCAATTAGCTTGAACATGATAGACTAGCTCATGCTTGATACGTAAATCGCTAAGTTTCCAATCTCGAAAATGCTGGGCGATGGGTTGAAGCCATTGCGAAACTGGTTCCTCGGGATGAAAGTTGACCCAGATAAACCCCCCAAACATTTCGCAGGGAACCTCAAAGAGTCCATGAGATTTTCCGTCGAAGTTGTCGTTCTCGACCATGTTAGGTGCTGAGGTCAAGTCGCCCGAACGAGAGTAAGTCCAAGCATGATAGGGGCATTGAATCCGTTTCCCCATAGAACTGCAGTTTGTTTCGGTCACCAATTGACTTCCGCGGTGTCGGCAAAAATTCCGAAAGGCACGTACGGTTCCAGATTCATCTTGGATGAGGAACAAACTTTGTTTTTCAAGTGAAATCGGCAGGCAACTACTGTTTGGATCAAGTTCTTCGAGCCGACCCGCGCACAGCCACCGTCGGGAAAAAATAGAATCAGACTCTTTCTGGTAGATTGCCTCTGAAGTCACATATTTGCCGGCAATCCCATAGGCGCCTCGAGCCGATCTAGAGGTTGGGGTGAATTTGTTCATGACTCGATCTTAACGTACGATGTCAGGGTTGGCGAGTTGCTCCCAGATGGTATTCTCGTGTTAACTTTGGTGATCGAAGTGAGATGGTTTCGTCGGAACTGCGATGGGTGGGTTGCGGTTAACGGACAGCCAGTTCGTGAGTGTATTCCTCAGCGTTTATTATTAAATAACTATGGCTATTTGAGAATCTAAAGATGAATCCCCTTCAGGAATCTGTTTCATTTCGATTGTTGAGAGTGTTACTGGGAGTGACCGGAGTTGGGTTGTTATTGGCGGTTGTGCCAATCTTTTTTCCAGCTTCGGTTATTAATTATTTGCATCAGCAGCTCGGTCTTGGGGAGTTTCCCGACGCGGCGATTGCATTTTATTTGGCAAGATCGACGTCGCTACTTTATGCGGTGCATGGTGCTTTGATGTTTTTCGTTTCCTTCAACCTAGTTCGCTACTGGCCATTGGTTCGATTGTTCGGATTCCTGCATGTCGTTCTCGGCTTGACAATGTTGGGAATTGATTTTTCCGCACCAATGCCACTGTACTGGATTGTTGGCGAAGTAATGCCATTAGCAGCGACTGGATTATTAATTCTATGGCTTTGGAATTGCAGCAATCCTGCGGTTTGTCAATCGAGTGTTAAATATTAATGGAGTTGACTTTAATTGGAGTTGACTTTAATTGGAGTTAACGCCACTTGACCTCCTTGACCGGCGGGCGGCAAGGGCTAGGGCCCACATCGATAGCGCTAGCGGCACGGCCGGTTCGGGTACGGAGTTAATCGAGTAATTCAAATTGTCAATTGCCACGAATAATGGGGTGTTAGCGCCGAAGTCACCGTTGTCAGTAGTGGTGAATGAGAATCCAACTGAACGAGCTGACCCAAGATCGGTCAAGTCAAACTGATTCCAAGTGTCAAGAATGTAGTCTTTGGAGTTGTCACTAAATCGGTAGTCTGCAAGGTATATATCTAAAGCGCCCGTGCTACTGCCATTAAGATTGAGGTCATCGAAACCGGTCAGCGTCAACTTGAAAAAGTCTTCATCATTTCCTGAGACTCCACCAAATTTTTTAGCGAATGAGTCTCCGTCACGCATGGAAATTCCAGCGTAGGTTGTGTTGGTGACGTCGATTGACTGAAGTTCGGCTGCTTCGGGTAAATTGAAAAAGGTCTGATTCCCGAAACCGACTGCGTAATTCGTTCCTGTAATCGTCCCCCCTGCCCCATCGCTCCCGCCGCCCGAAAAAGAGGCGTACTGATTTGCGAATCCCGATGTCGTTGTATTAGTTACTCTGGACCAGCTAAAGCCGTTCCAAGAGCCAAATCCGGGCGTATAAGCATTGAAAAATTCAACATCACTTGATTCCCAAAGTTGGAGAAATTCAGTTTCACCAAAGTTGTCCCGCGTTCCAGTGATCGAAAAATTGTCACGGTAAGGGCTCGAGGCATTCGTGTCGCCATTGAAGAATTGCTCAGTGGGAACGGGGAGCGACTCGAAGTCAACGACGGTGGTCTGGGCTTGGGTGCCCGTCGTCCAGATCAAAGATGCGATTAAGAAAAAGTAGCGTAAATTCATAGTTGGATCTTCAAGGTTGTGATTAAAAACGGTGATTAAGAGATTTGAATGATTCGATGAAATGGGCTCTTAATTGTTAGGTGTGAAGGTTGCAGGTTTTCTAGTCAATTATCGTATTCGTTTCACCCCCTGCTCGTGTGCAAAGTGCCGCAAGTACTTGTAGATCAATTGCCTCAGAAAGAAAGCCAACACTGCCATCGCATCTGGCAGCATTAGCTCCTTGAGGATGCTCACTGCGAATGTCGTTTTCAAAAACGGGAGCTTGGTTAATTGGAAACGCTTGATCAAATATGTTTCTCCCGTTGATCCACTGCCCATCGGTCCATCCAGAATCTTCGGCAATGATAAGCGTGTGTGAGGCACCATCGATCACGTCACGCAGGGCAATGGCGACATCGTGGAGCATCGTTCCTTTAGGCGGGTTGTTGGGCGAGGTGATGCGTTCGCCATAAATGCCTCCATAATCACACGGGCCGCGGCTGTGAATGGTTTGGTGCCCTCGCAGGCTGCTGGGGCAAACAAAAACGTCAATGACGGTGGCGGCGGCGTCTGCATTCTCGAGGCTGTCGAAGGCCGTGTTGAGGTCAAGTCGCTGCCAGACGTTTTCTTGTTCTAAAAATGGCAATAAGAAAGCACTCCAAGCAAGTTGACGTCGCGAGGGGTCGTTTCTAGTTCGCCATTCAATTCCACCGATTGGAAACGCTTGGTGCAGCGCATGGTAGTTTTGCAGGGCAATCGAGATTTGATGAAGGTTATTGCCGCAGGCGATTCGACGGGACGCCTCCCGAACGCTTTGCACTGCCGGCAGGAGCATTCCAATTAGAACGCCAATGATGGAGATGACCACCAATAATTCCACAAGGGTGAACGCGCGTTTGGCGCGTACCTTTTTCGGGTGCTGTAAGTAATACATGCGTTTGAAACTAAAGTTCGGTTTGTTCGTCCCGCGCAGAACAAATTCGGATTATTGAAATGGCAGGTATTCTGACTTCCCGCAAATTCATCTCGCCTTCTCGTTGAGATTCTACGGTATCAACAATGGCTTTTAGAGTGAGATGATTTCGCGCGGGTTACAGCGGCGGGGCCGTCTCAGATTTTCACTGAATTCCCTTTAACCGCGTACAAAAGTGCAGCGGTCACCAAATCAAGAATGAGCATTTTAGCAACCAATTGATTGGTTCACAATTGCCACTGCGTTTTTAGCGTTACTGATACAGCTGTGGGGGGGCTATATCGGGGCTTCCTGTGAGCGATTTTTGGTCTGAGCGTTTCAATCTAAAATTTAGGTTAAGATTAAAGGTGCCGGCAGAAATGGCGAGAAAATGCTCGCCTGATAACCGGAGGTTGGTATTCGCTGTGAACACGTTGTTTCGTTGTTAGTGAAGGATGTTTGAATGGGTTTTAAAAATTCTATTTTTTCAAATTATCAATTTCTATCAATGTTGGTGTTTTGCTGTCTTTATCCGCTCGCTGCGTCGGCTCAGCAGAGCGATCAACGAGACAAACTCTTCGACATGGCAGCAATTAAAAATCCAGCCACATTGGAGGTGGACGTCCAACAGCCATGGCATGCTGTTCCTGGAAGGGTGGCAACTCGCCAAAAATTGGTCACGATCAATGTTGGGGAATTTTGGCCTGGTCGGGATTACCGCGTACCGGTCCGGTTGGTCGTTCCGGCAACTCGAAAAGCAGTTGGATTTCACTTGACCGGAGGAAATCAAGTCGCAAGGCTAAAGCGGGATAAACGTCCTAATGAGATGGAGCAACTTTTGCTCCAGAACGGCATCGGTTTGGTGTGCACCGTTGTTCAAGAGCTACCCCAGTTGGGGCAGGCGGAAACTGCTCGACAATCCGAAATTCGATTTTTGAATTCGCTCAATCCCCATGACAAGGTTCAATATTGGGCGTGGCCAGTTAGTCTCATGCGAGCGATTACGTTGGCTCACTCTGAGTCTGACTATTTTGAACCCGGTAAGGTCGCGATGTCAGGCGGATCCAAGAATGGTGCAACTCCTTCGATGGCAATTATCAGTGATGAGCGAATGACTGCTGTGATGGGAAGTGTTTCTCCCATTTGGGATTCTCCGTTACGGTTGTGTGACTCGGAGGCCTGGAAATCGCTTGAGCAAGAATTCGGGAAATTCAATCATCCCTTTCTTGGTGGCCACTTTGGTCCAAATTTTAATCGTCGGGCTTTGGCGAACGGGTGTTCGTGGAGTGATTTGCAAGATTTTGCCGAAGCGGTTTCCGAGCAGGTCTTTGTTTCCCGAAATTGGGAGGCACTTCAAAAACGTGGTGTTGATTTACTTTTTCACCCAGGCACTCACGACTTTGTGGCCTTTGATTTAGCTTGGGGTGGAAAGCATCATTCACAGATACCGGTGTACTTAAAGGCTAACACCGGTCACGGGAAAAACCGACCTCATCCTGCTGCGGAGCGGGATGAGAATAATAAATTGATGTTTCTGTTGAACCATTTTATAGATGGGGTTGAGCCGTTGCTCGAGCCACCAAATGTGGAATACAGTCGAGATCAGGAATCACTAAAAGCAAGCGTGCGGTTTCCTCGGGGATCGGGCGAGGAAACGGGAAGAATTTGGTGGATTTTTGATCGAGGCTCTGACGGCAGTCCAAGTTATTTATCCGAGTTAATACCCGATGAGCAATCTATGGAGATGAGTTTGCAGCAGGCAGAAGGCTGTTGGACGGCCATCATTCCAATCCCATCAAAAGCAACTCGAATTGACTTTTTCAGCAACCATCGAAAGACAATTAAATTTGGTGAGAAAGCATGGCCAACTTACCTGTCGTCTCCTTATACACGTGTGCAACTAAAGTAATTGGTGAGCGGTTAATGCTAGAGGTCGTCGATCTCTTCGGGACGGATTTGGGTTGGGCCAAAAAAGAAGAAAAGCCCCGGCCGAATCAGGAATTCGCAGGCGGTCGATGTGATCAGTCCGCCAACAATGACAGTGGCAACCGGATAAAGGATTTCCCGACCCGGTAGATTGCCGGCGATAATCAATGGGAGTAATCCGATCCCGGTGGTTAATGTTGTCATGAGTACGGGGGTGAGGCGGTCGAGGCTACCCTGTAGGATTGTGTCCGAGGTAATTTCCGTCTCTGAATCGTGTGTGGTTGAAAGGGAGTTACCACGCCTTCTAGCGTTGGGGGCGGATGACACAGCCCCTGATAGATAGGTCGAAACGAGCAAAAGGCCGTTTCTGGCGGCAATGCCACCGAGTGAGATGAAACCGACCATGGCTGCGGTTGTAAAGACCTGATCGGTAAGAACCAAGCCCATCACTCCTCCAATGAATGCAATTGGCAACGCAAGCAGGATTTGCAAGGCAATATTGAAAGAGGAGAACGCGGAGTAAAGTAGAACGAAGGCGACCACTAAAGAGGCCGCGCTCAGAATTAGGATTTGACGTGTAGCTGATTGTTGGGCCTCAAATTGCCCGCCATAACTAATGAAATATCCTTCTGGTAGTTCGATGGTTTCATCAATTTTTGTTTGAATTGCAGCGACAGCAGTGGCTAAATCACTCTCTTCGGTAAAAACTCGGACAACGATCCTTCTGCGGGCATCTTCCCGGTTGATCGTGTTTGGCCCGCCGTATTCGTAGATGTCGGCAACACTCGAGAGTGGGATGACTCCTCCGTCAGGTAGCTCAATAGGAATTCGCTCGAGCGATTCAAAATTCTCACGGTACTCATCCGGAAACCGCATCACGATCTCAAATCTACGTTCACCTTCAATCAATTGCGAAACGACTTTTCCGAGCATGGCAGTTTCTACAAGATCGAATACTTGCGATGCCGTTAATTTGTAGGCTGCGAGTTTTGCGTAGTCAATTTTAATCCGAAGTTGCGGGATGATTTGTTGTTGTTCAAGTTTCGGAGGCTTTATTCCAGGCACCGCACTGATGGCATCCCGGATTTCATTCCCTTTGCGAACAAGTGTGTCGAGATCATCGCCAAATAGTTTGATGGCTATTTCGGCGGTCGAGCCTGAGATTAAATGGCTGATCAAATGTCGAATCGGTTGATCGATTTCGTTTTCAACTTCAGGAATAAGATTGGCTGCATCTTCCAGAATTTGAATGATCTCGCTGCGAGTCTTGCCGTGATTTTCAACCAGAGAAATGGTGTACTCGGTGGTGTTTACGCCCATCACATGTTCATCATTTTCGGCACGACCGGAGCGGGCGGTGAAATACCGAATGAAACCATCGGGGTTTTCTTCGCTGTAAAGAAATTGCCGTAATTGACGATTTGCATTCCCGCTAATCTCAAGAGAGGTCTCGAGCGATGTTCCAGGGGCCGCGAATAGGTTTAACTGGGCTGAACCTTCGTCAAATTTTGGAATCCACTCCTGTCCCATTCGATACGCCAACAGGCCGGAAACTCCAAGTGCAATGAAAGTTGAAATCAGCATTAATGAAAACGGAATGCGTTTCATGCTGAGAATGATTATTGGGGTAAAGAGTGATTTTAAAGCCCTCACAACTGGAGAATCGCTGGAAGTAGTCTTTGCCGTACGGTTGGTGTTGAGAAGATAATATGAAAGCACTGGGGTTAGCGTTAGTGAAACAAGTGTCGACGCGATGATGGAAACTTTGCCACCGAACCCGCCTCCCATACGCCGGACTTCAACGGTCACATCATTCTGCGCAATGCCCAGCACGTGGCTGACGC
>CALKNI010000007.1 GCA_938091115.1 uncultured Pirellulaceae bacterium
AACAGCGCGGCCACAGCAATGAAGAACTATGCACTGTTTCGAAAAACAGACTTCACTGATGCCCGCTAATCCGCGGTCAATAAATCCGACGCAAAATCCGACGCACTAAACGCGAGTAACGCAAAATCCGACGCTCAACCGGCAAGCACCCAAGAGCACGGACTCAAGAAAAACCAACGAAAAAAGCACCGTCGAGAATCAGAGAGACTCGACGGTGCTGTGAAGTGGGCGTTGTTGGACTCGAACAAAACTGGAAAACACGGGCGAAACCGCCAACCAGCAAAAACTTGACGCCAAATTCGCCGCTATCGGCTGACGAAGTCCAAGTGGTTTGGTTGTTTTGGCAGTTGTCAGCACAAGATCAGGATGACTCAAAAAGTCATCCTCACGTTTTCCGATGCCAAACAACGACCACGAACTCAAACTTTACAACTTTTTTGAAAGCCAACCAGTTTAACCCAGTTTAGCTTTCATTCCTAATAGCCCTTTTTCTGCTCCCGCAAGCTTTTTCGCAAACTCATTCTTGCCATTTTTAGCTGCTGATTTCTGCTGAGCGGGCTTCATTTTCCCCCAAACGCCGTTCATAGAAACTAATGCCTGTAGACATTTATCTACCGCCAATCTTTTATCATCAGCCGTTTTTCCTTTTTGAAGGTCTTTAAAGGCAGAATCGTAAAGCTTGAGCGCTTTATCGAACTTGTCACTGCCTTTAATGTCTTTCCACCAATCAGGTTGTTCTTTCTTCCAAGAAACAGAATTGAGTTCCGGCCCTGCCATGAAAACGTCCTTTCACTATGTGCCGAATGGCTTTTTCAGTCATTCGGCTGTGTTGTTTTGCTAAATCGTACGTTAACCGATAGCAAGTGTTTAACATCCCTCAAAATGACTGTCAACCATGCGATTGGTCTCTGAGACCTCTTGTTTTAGGAGAACGCTTCCACCTAGCTTCTCAAAGCTCTGTTTTATAGGGTTGTAAATTTCGACCTTGCTTCGACCACGCTTTTCGATACGCTCGCGCATTCTTTGAATAAGCAGTTGAGGATGAATTGATCCGCAAAAACCCGTTCAACGCCAAAGGACTCAAGACTACGCAAACAGCCGCTGAAAAGGAATACATTCCACTTTCTACGATTGAGAAGGTAATTGAATTTTGCCCAACAACGGAGTGGAAACTTCTGTTTGCTCTGATCCGGAGTGTCCCGATTCGGATGCCTTCTGAGATAAAAGAGTTGACTTGGAGCGACGTAGATTGGGAGGCAAACAAGATTCTAATTCACTCGCCCAAAACACGAGCTATCGGCCAATCGGCACGGCTCGTAACAATTTTCCCTTTACTTAAACAATGGCTTGAAAAGGCGTTTGGCGACGCGGAGGAAGGCGAATTGTACGTGTTCCCCTCCCTTCGGTTAAATTCTAATTTGAGTACTACCGCAAAGAAAATTGTGTTACGTGCGAAAGTTGAGCCGTGGATCGGTAAGACTTGGGTCAACTTTTTTAATTCACTTCGAGCCAGCACCGAAACCGACCTGATGGATGCGCATGGATTGCGACGCGCTTGCCAGTGGGCTGGCAACAGCGCGGCCACAGCAATGAAGAACTATGCACTCGTTCGCAAGAGCGATTTTCAGGACATAGGAACGGCTGGAAAATCTGACGCCAATTGCGCCGCCATCGATACTACTTACGCCAAATGCACTGCTGAATCGGCAAGCATGACGGAGCAAAAATCCCATAAAAAAAGCACGATAGAGAATGGAAGGTCTCTACCGTGCATGACAGTGGGCGTTGAGGGACTCGAACCCCCGACCCTCTCGGTGTAAACGAGATGCTCTAGCCAACTGAGCTAAACGCCCGACGACCATACTTTATTGTCTTGATGTGTAACTTGTCAATCGCCAATCGGCCTAAATTAAGTTCCAAATTAATTTGGCAATAGGACCGAATCGATGACGTGAATCACGCCATTTTTTAGCATGATGTCAGTTTCAGTTACTAGGGCATCATTCAGCTTGACTTCGTCTTCGTCTTTAGAATTTTTGCTAACTGAAATTTTTACAGAATTGCCACCGGCCGTTTCTGCTGATTTTAATTTCACCACGTCAGCCGAACTAACTTTCTGAGGAACCGCGTGGTACATGAGGATAGCAGCAAGCTTCTCTTTGTTCTCAGCCTTCAGAAGGTCTTTAACCGTGCCCTCTGGAAGCTTCGCAAAAGCTGCTTCAGTTGGAACAAAGAGCGTGATAGGCTGATCGGTTTGTGACAAAGGTGCAACCAAGTCGGCTGCTTTTGCTGCGGTCAGCAGTGTTTTTAGTTCGGCTGCCTCAATAGCTTCGGCGAGAGTCAACGCTTGAACTTTGTCAAAGGCGCTCAAGAACTCTGGGATCATGACTTCGTTTTCAAAGGTCTTCTTTTCAGCACCTTTTTTTGCTTTGAAATCGGCAGTTAACGACTGCGAATCAAATTGACTCTTCAGAAGACGTCCATAAACGTTCCGGTCTTTCTTGCTCTTGCCGTGGCAAGTGTTGCAACTAATCGATCGGTCCGGGTACTTCGCCGCCAGTTGCTTTTTGAAGACGCTATGTGCCGACGCTGGGACGGTAAACACAAGGGTACAAACTACGACTAACAATGCACAAAAAAGACTTTTGCCTCGATTCACGTCGGTTACTCCTAAATTTTTTAGTTTTTCAGTCAGTTCGTTAAAGCTGTGGTCGCACTCATATCATTTTTCGACGATTGAGCCCCAACAATCCTCTCTATTTTGCCACAAGTTTTAGATTAGGCAACCTTTATCCCGCAGAAAAAACACACGTAACCGCTTGTATCAGGCTTCACATCGCATAATCGCACCAGCAGGCATGTCAAGCTTAAAAGCAGTTAATTTGCCGCTCCATGCCGGGGCATCTTTCGCTTTTCCAGACGCCAAGCTTGGGCAGATGAACTCGGATTAACGAGGGGTTCGCCCCAAATCACGCGATTGTTGCCACTCTGGAGGCGATTCATCCTGAAAATCATGGTCTGTAAAGTTGATCCAGTAATGAACAGGATCTTCAATGGCCGCCGAGTCGCTATCAGCTCCCTTAGCGATGAATTCTTTTCCGCAACTCAAACAACCCGTTGTACGCCCCAAACAGTCAATATTAAGCTGTTTTTTCATGCGACAACTTGGGCAAGACACGATAAAAACGGGAATGTTCGGCATTTAGCTCCCTGTTCCTTCTTCAATAGACACTGAAATGCATTTTCGATTGTACTCATCTTGCCGGTCGGCCCAATATCGATTTCTATTTAGCTTTACCAGTAAAATTTCCATTCCATCAACGTCGATCAATCGGTGCAGGAGAATTGACCATGCCAGCATGGCTATATATCCATGATCTGCCCCGGCCGCCCAAGTGGATGCCCAAAATCTGCCGAGCGGCTCGATACATCAGCTCAACCAGCTGACCAACGACTGCTAACGCGGTTTCGAAGGGAGTGAGTACTCTTCAGTTGGCGCATTACCTTCTGACCCCACTTTGACCGGTTGGAATCCAAAATCTTCTGATGCAGGAACCAAATCTTCATCACTTGCGAGAATAGTCTGTTCGATCAGAGCCGTCACGTCCATTAAATCGATCAGAAGTTGTTGATGGGAATAACCAGATTCATTGGGCCCAAACACTTCGACGCGACCAAAAACACGACCTTCAGAAACTAATGGGATTTGAGAATACCACTGCTGATTATCACTACGATCAGCATCCGACCGGCGAAGGGTTGCATGAAATGACTCATGCAACCACGGAGCATTCAGGTCCAGTGTAATCTCGTTCAAACACTTGGTATCCGCGAAAACACAAAGCATTTTCCAAACATCTTGCCAGTCTCGACTTCCTTGAACGTGAACCGATGCTTGCTGGTAATTCAATCCACTTGCCGACGGTAATTTCAAGAACGACTTCGCAATGGCGGAAGCGCGTCGGGAAATTAGCTGGTACTCTGCCACACCGAAGATCTTACTAGCGATCATGACGACGATCACAATCAAAATCGATGCCAATGCGTATGCAGACTGTTGGTTCACCAGGCTCAAAACCGCCCCCGCCGCGGTGGTGGTGCAGAGCAAAGCAACCCAAAGCAAACTTACTCTTGGGCTATACCCTCGCTTCATCAACGAATGATGCAAATGCCCACGATCAACTTCAAAGATACTCCGACCCATCAAACGCCGGCGTATAACCGCTGCCGCCGAATCAAGAAATGGAATCGCCAACAACGCAACTGGAGCAAAAAAAGCGATTGCGGAGTTTTGTTTGAAAGTGTACCGAATTGCTAAAGCGCTTAACACAAACCCAATCAACATACTACCGGCATCGCCAAGATAGACTTTTGCAGGGGGGAAATTGAATCGAAGAAACCCAAACAGTGCTCCCGCCATCGATGCCGAAATTAATGCGGTTAACCATTCTTCTTGATACATTGCCATCAGACTCAAAGCGAGACTCATGACGATCCCAACAGTCCCGGCGATTCCATCGGCACCGTCAAGTAAATTGACCGAATTGATGGCTGCCAACACCCAGGCATACACGAACAACACAGAGAAGATCCCGAATTCAATCCTGTAGCCGGCCACCGTAACTTCACTGAAATGATAGCCAAAAATGATTAACGCCGTCACAGCTACTGCCTGGCCAACAAGTTTCTGCCGGCCGCGCAATTGAAATCGATCATCAAGCACACCAACGCCGACGAGAATGACGCTCCCAATCAAAAGTCCGGCTAGTGCTAAGTAATCACTTTCCCTAACCGTTAACTGAAAAGAATCCACCTCCAATGGCAGGCGGGCCATGAAATTTTCCATCCATTGCCCCAACAGCCCTTGGCATTCATGACCTCCATAAACAGAGACTGGAACCGCCACAACCATCGTGATTAATACAGCTACGCCGCCGACCAATGGAATAGCTGATTGGTGAAGCTTCCGTTGCCGGTCGGGGCGGTCAACGATATTTAATCGTCGCGCAATAATCGCCAATCGAGGCACCAACAGAATGGCTCCAACGACCGACATGATAAATGCGAAAATGACCGACAGCATCTAGAGGTTTATCCAAATAAAAAAAATATGGTGACGTACATTTCCTAGCCAACTAATCCGAATTCTCACTTGCGGAGATCTCCAATTCGATCTCTTTAACCAGTCTATCATAACCGGCTTTTTTGGGGCCGCGTAATTCTAGAACTTTAGCAAGGGCCAGAGCCTCGTCCAGTCTCCCGAACCCCTTCAAAAGCAGGGTGATTTCATATTTGACTGCAAGGTCGTTTGGATCACGCCTACCGGCAGTTTCATACGCATCCAACGCCTTCTCCAGCTTCCCCTGTTTCACGCGAATCTGCCCCAGCAAAATATTATCCTTCCGCTTGGGATCTTCAATTTCTAAAACGACACTTGCCGCCCGCTTTAAAAATTCTTCTTTTTGAGCGGAATCTTCAGGCATGTATTGATTCACATAATCAAGAATCATTTGGCCATCATCCGGAAGAATCTGCAGTACTTTTTCTTCAGAGACTGGAACGATATTTCGATTGGTCCGTCCGCTAAGGATTTTCATTAAATTTTGATAACCCCTTGGATCCAATTTTAAATATTGTCTCAAATGACCAATCGCCCCCTCAACCAAGCCGGACTGAAGATAATAAATCCCTGCAACTTTCTGAAACGAAGGATTGCTTGGCGCTAAACTTAATGCTCGCTCCATATCAACATCCCCCGAACGGGCCTTGCCAATCACTCCTTTAATTTCTGCAATTCGAAGGTGGACCCGGGGTTGGATTGGCGAGGACTCACGACTGTACTTTAAATAGGTAAGTGCCCATGGTAAATCTTCACTAATCGCAGGCTGGTTAAGAAATTTCACCAAATCGTACCGCGCTTCAATACGTTGAAAATAACAGGCCGTTTCCTGAACCCTCTGGATGTGAGTCAAGTTCCACAGGTTCTCAGAAAACTGAGCTTGCCGTTTTGTATCCATCAACTCAAAAGCATCTTTGAATTCAGCAGAATCCGTCATGGAATCGTATAGCTGCAGGCGCGAGCGGTGCATCCATAGATCGCTGAGGTAGTTCATACACTCTGCAGTAGGCGTCCGCTGAATCAAACGGGTTAACGCCGCAATCCGATCGGTAGTCGTTTCAAAATCCATGTTCTCACGATTTATGCGACTTATCCGTGGTCTCATGTATTGATCAAGCTGAGCTCTTCTATACAAGTCCAAGGCTACCATCGTCGAGGCAGCGAATAAAACCAACACGATGAACTGAACAATATAATTAGGGCATCGGAACCGTAAAAATGACGGTTTCTTAAGACGAACACTTAACGCATGAGCTTGATAAGCTAAAAATCCCATCAGCACTGAGAGCAACAGCATATTGGAAGCGATGTACAAACCAAAATCAAAACAGGAAACAGTCGCTTGGGATAAAATTACGAACACGCCCATCGTCCCCACACCTAGTGTGGTTGGAGATGCTCCTTCCCGAAGTGCGAAAACGGCATTTTGATACACAAGCAACCAAGCGATGAGAAACAAAATCAATCCGAACCAACCAGCTTCCACCAACGCTTGAAAATACTGATTTTCAGCATACACAAAGATCCCTGATTCCCGGCCACTTCGATAAAGACGATGGACATTACGATAGGACCCCAACCCCGATCCAGCCCATCCCATTTCGGCAACCGCAGGCCAAGTGTCTTTCCAATTCTGAATCCGCTCGTCAGACTTTTCGATGGTGGTCGTGTCAATTCTATCGAAACGATTCATTAACTCGTCACTAAAACCAATCCAGCCAAACAACAGGGCTGAAATTAAGAACACAGGTGTCAGAACAATTCCAAAATTTTTGGGCTGACGCGTCACACCAAAAACAAGAACCGTACCTAGGCCCGCAACAAGTAAACCAATGAACCCGCCGCGGGAGAGTGTCGATGGAATTGCAGCAGCAATCATGACCAACATAAAAAGAACCGCCAACTTCGTCGCAGTCAATTCTCCAAGCACTTTCAATAATTGAAACTTCCAACGACGCCAAACCGGCATGTCTCGCCCCAGAATTAGACGTGGCCCGCCGGAAACACTTCGCGACATCACAATCACGAACAGACCGACACAACATCCCAGGCACATCAACAAATAACCAGCAGCGTTATTTCGATTGACGAACGGACCAAAAGGTACCCCGTCAAATATTTCATGAAACCAAAACATTTTTCCGTTATCAGTCAACTTGTGAATGATGCCGAAAAAACTAATCGCGAAACCGTTAATTGAAACGGCGGATAGTAACAGCACGACGTCTCGCTTCGCTCTAAAATACCGAGCGCCCATGAGTAGTGCGGACAACGCGATTACGAGCAACCTCACTTGTCCCCAAGTCGCCTCTCGGTCGAGCGAAACAGAAACGCCCGGATCTATATCACCAGAATACTCTTGATAAATCTCAACCTGCCTACCTAACACTAAATCCGCCAACGAACTTGGCAAGGCCCAGATTTGGAATAGCCCGACACCGATACCGAGAAATACCAAAATGGAAATATAAGGGAAAACTTGGGAATTCCTTCGGTTGAGCGCCGTTTCAAACCACCAAAATGCCATCCCAACCATCAACGCCAGTGTGATCGTGCACTGCGCCCAATTTTCAACACTGGCGAAAAACCAGGGCGAAAGGACGACAGCCAAAATTAAAGCCAACCGACCCGGCCATTCGAACAATTCGGAGGTAGTCAGACGTTTCTTACCCTTTCCAAATCCAGAGCCCGATGACGTTGCATTCTCAATCGTCTCTTGCAGACTTGGAATATTGGACTGATTCATTGCAATGGAAGCGAGTTAGCTTGATGAGAAGTAGGAGGTCCAGGCAAATCAAATACTGAACTGTTTGGTGCGAGTTTGCTAGGCAACGGGCGTCAAAGTGGTCGCTTTGCCGATTATAGATAGGCGGAGAAATCAATAACAGAAAGCAAATTTGAATAATCTGCAAAAACTGCCAAACCGATGACAACTATGCAGGATGAAACAAACCTTACCCCCAATTTACCCTCCGTCGACGAAGGGGCTGGTGGAAAGTAATCAACGCGGACGGATCGCAACAAGCCCTTAGAGAGCCTGACTACGGTAAAGACTGAATTACCGCTACAACCTGCAAGGGAGCAGCAAGACGTTGACCGCGAAAGTGGGAATCTCGAATTCGCTTCCGAGGCTTCCTGTTGGCTGATGAATCGAAGAACCCAGCCAACCATCTTAACCGCGAAGAATCTTAAGCGCGAGGAATCTTAAGCGCGAGGATCAAGGGAGTTGGTGTAGAGCACAACCAGAGTTCCCGCTGCAAGCAGACTCCAAGGCAACCAATCTTGAGGTCGGAAAACACCATTCTTATCTGGGCCAATTAACGTCGTTTGAGTTGGCTGCTTGACCTCGGGTGCGGCCATCGGTGCAATTTCAGTCCGTCGTTGCCCAAAGCTGGCTAAACTAAAATCGGATCGTTGGTTTGCATTTTGCCGCCGATAATTGCCTTCAGTTTGATAAGGATCCCCAAAACTGGAAGAGCCGAAACCAGAATTCCGAGCCGTTTGCCGAGGGGCTTGATAACGGTTCTGCGCTATCAAAGTGGAATCGTTGTATGCAGGGGCGTTTGTTTCTGAAGGGCTATCAAAAAGCATGGCTGCGACGAAATTCGGAACTCGCGCACCATGAATAACAAACTGTTGTGTCACAAGGCATTCAAGCCCCGTGATGATCAGCATGATACCTACTGCAAAAAAGAAGGCCCGCCACATGTCTTAATCCTCGAAATATCGAACTAAAAGGGTTTTTAGAATCTTCCCTTAGGGAAAGTATCGGACTCGATGATTTACTCACGTGACTTTATTGCCCGGCATGGTTACCAGTGCTACAGACCTAATACGACATACATTCCCTACTCAAGCCTGCCGAGCTATATTGCAACACCGCGAGCGACTGCAAGGCATTCCCGGCAGTCTAAAGAATTCCCCAGCAACGATTGTAAGAAATTCATTCATAAATGTGCCGATTTCTCCGTTTAACGGTAACGCTCTTGTAGTAAGCCTTGACGGTGGCGAGTATTATAAGCACCCCCGGAGTCATTCCGTCTTCGGCGACCCTACAGAACCGCAACCCATCTAAACTCCTGTTCTAAAGAAGATTTTTTCTTGTATTTGCTTTGCCCAACCAACAAATTTAGATGTCAGACCAACCCAATCCAAAACCAGAAGAATCCGACTCTTTGCAAGAAAATCAGCATATCCTTGTCATAGATGATGATGTCGAAGTTACGGAATCAATTCGACATGCGCTGATCGCCGCTGGCTATTCAGTTTCCGTTGCTCTCGACGGAAACCAGGGCTTGGCCTACACGGAAGCAAAATCCCCTGACTTACTGATTTTAGATATCATGATGCCAAGACGAAGCGGTTTTTTGGTACTTGAAAGATTAAGGCAAAACGACAGTATTCCGATTCCTGTCATTATGATCACGGGGAACGAAGGTGCTCGTCATCGAGAGTACGCAGAAATGTTAGGAGTTGATGACTACATCAACAAACCTTTTACGATGGATCGCCTGCTCAACAGCATTAGCGATTTACTGAACCAGTAAATCGCTTTAATCAACTTTTCAACTTGGCGATCGAGGTCAGCAGGACCTAAGAATATTTTGGAAATCTGGCCTAGAAGCTAACAAAACTGAGCCATTTGAATTCCCGGCTTACTTTCCGATGTCCCTTGTCTCGGACGGTCCTAAACGACTTGCTTTTTGATTCTCCAACTTAATTGCGTCGTAGACTTCCTGCCGATGAACTGGAATCTCTTGAGGCGCATCGATACCCAAACGGACTTTGTCTCCGCGAATATCCACAATGGTGATCATGACGTTATCGCCGATCATGATGCTTTCGTCTCTGTGCCGCGACAAGACCAGCATGGCTGGCTCCTTAAATCTTAAATTGATTTCCAACAAAGTCGCCAAACGGAAACCTTCCCGTTACGTGCGAGCAAACAAATAAATATTCTTGCAATCCTTTGCTGTGGAATTCGCTCCTCAACAACCAATGGAAAAAGGGCGAACAATACTCCCTTTGTTCATCGGCTAGACTTTACTTAACAAACCAGAAAAGCAATTGACTTGTCTTTTGTTCCGCGAATGAGGAATATCACGCCGGCTTTATGCCAATCATAACGACTAAAACGCAAGATCTTTCCTAACCCGACTTATCCGACAGCACGCCAACGGTCTATAAATCATTACCCTAGAGAACGACTAATTCGAGAAAACCAGCCTGTTGAGCTAAGCGCTTCGCTTCAAGCTGACTGGTAGCGTCGCCAGTTCGTACTGCATCGGCTGTGCATCGACGGTGACGACCTGACACCCAATTCGACGATCCAGATTGATTACAAGCGGTGCCCGCATGTTCAATGTCAGCGTTTCATCGCTTCGACTTACGATTCCCAAGACATAAGCCTGCTCCACCGATGTTAGCTGCAATACATCTACATCGGATGGCTCCAGACGAACCTGATACTCAGGTACAAATCGACGGGGCGAGACAACGGGCAATGCGATATCGGCATGCTGCATACTTTGCAACCATGCCACTGATGAGTTGTCAGCATCAGCAAGGAGAACCCAGTGGCGACAATCTTCGAACCCCAAGAGTCCATTTCGAAAAAACAAGATATCATCCGGCTCGATTTCGATCGCAGCAAACCTTGTTGTTTGAATTTTCATCTCGATACCGTATTAATAACGTTTTTCTTGGCAGGGACTATGCCCACACGAATTGCGAGGCAAAATCGCGCTGTCCCTCGTTTCATCGGCGACTCGTGGCCGCGGCTTAAGTTAAAATAATCCGATTGTCCGCATTTTCCCAACAAACCAAAGTTGGTGGTTTCTCTGGGTTCATCTCGACACCGATTGTTCATTTCCCTACGATATTATTCGAACTCAATCGCCAAATTCCCTTGGCTGCCATAGGTGCTAGCAATGCCCGACAAGTTCTTATTGATACGCCAAACAACCTCTCCAAGCGTTGAATACCCACTCGCGCTGCTCCGGGTCTGCTGTTCAATAAGACCGCAAGCCAGTTTTTTCTTTACCATCATAGTCTTTCTCCTTTTCCCTGGGCTCTCGACTTCGTCCGCTCAGAATCAACTTCGCATCGACAACCGTTTTAATGATGCGGAACAAACCCTCGACAAACGTTTACCGTCGAATCGCTCGAAACCAACCGATGTAATTACACTCGCTTTAAACGAACTTGATTCCCCCATTTTTAAAAACCGGGAAAAGGCAATTGAGCAACTGGTAAAACTAGGAGAACCGGCGATCGAACCACTCGCTTTAAGATCTCTGAACTGCACGCCTGAAACGGCATGGCGTATTAGAAAAATATTGGAAGAAATCAGTATCGCTGGAGATGAACCGGTCTTTTTAAAATCGATCGCTATTTTGCAAATTCGATTTAGGAGCGGGATGAAGAGTGCCGCGATGCGGGAGTCCTTCGCCAAATTGGAAGCCCGCTGGAAATCCAACCGAAAAAAAATGGCCATCCAAAATCTCAGAGAACTCGGAGCAACTGTGGTTGATCCGTTGGAAGATATCGATGAAGACATGGCACAAATTGCCGGTTTGCAAGAGGCGGAATTCTTTCTCAATGGACAAAACATCGGGGGACCGGGCTTCGGTCTTCAATTCCCTCCAAGGTTCGATCGACTTGGCAACCCGACACCGCATCAAACGACGAAACGAGAGTATCAAACACTTCCTACCAAAGCCGAATTGCGTGAACAAATCACCAAAATTGCAAATTCAGATTTAGCGACAAATCGTGAATTGGTTTTCAAAGAAACGAAAAGAGTATTGAATCCTAAATCTTCGACATCTGAAGAAAAATCATTTGCGGAACAAAGACGAAATGAAGACAATTTGAAGATGGAGATGCTTCTAATTCAACAAAGGAACATCCGGCTCAATGGAAATCTGCTGGGACAGTCCTTTGATAACCGTAGCATAGGATTGGATATTACTTTCGGAACAAAATGGACCGGTAGCCTTGGTGACTTCTCTGCCCTCGATGACATTGGGAAAATTGACAACATCGCATTCATCGAACGCAAAGTATCGAAGGATTTATTAAGCAAACTTGCTGACGTTAAATCAATGTCAAAGCTTTCGTTTGAAAACTGCGAGATCGATACAGACAACATTCCAAACCAACAGTGGGGAAATGTAACCTCACTAGAACTCACAAACACAGCAGTAGAGTCAGGACTCATTCAAGCTTTCGCCTCAATTAAATCACTAATATCGCTTGAGTTCGCAAACTGTAAAATCGCGGAAGGAACCCTGCAATCCATCGGAGATTGCAAGAATATTCGTAGCCTAGTGTTTAAAGACACGGATGTTGACTCGGCCGCTCTGAAGTCAATCGAACCTCTCACGAATATAAAATATCTCAATTTATCGGCGTGCAAATTTTCGACTGAATCCTATCGAAGATTAAAAAAGACTAGGCCGGATATTAACATTGACTTTTCTGGGCAAGCTTTTTTCGGAGTTCGTGGCACCCCGGTCGGGATGGGACGTCCAATGATCATTGGGCCCGATGGAAACTTCGCGCCACCCGACCACTCTCAAACTGGCGGGGCTTTAATTTCTGATGTCATTCCTCAGTCAGGTGCCGCCAAAGCCGGAATTGAAATCGGGGATATCATTGAATTCATCAACGGTGAAACCATTGTTCAGTTTGAAGACTTAAGATTACAAATTGCCCAATACCGCGCTGGCGACACACTGAACGTTGGGATTATTCGCGACGGCGAAGCGAAGGAAGTCAAGGTTGAACTAGGCGATACCAATGGCGCCCCTAAAAACCAGCCTTGATTGATTTTCTACGATTCAGTCTTCCAATATTCCTTGGAACCTCTGCTGACTAATTCCACTACAAATCTGGATCGAAAACACGTTTCGACGGTTGAACTGGGATGTATTCCCAACGCTTACAAATCCCTGAGGTTTAGAAAATTGCTGGAATAGGTATTAAGAAAAATTTCATTCCCGAAATACCACGTATAGCCTTCGGAGATTTTATTTGATAAACTCCGTCCCTAACATTTCCACCAGAAATGAGTAACAAGTTGTGGCTGTTTAAGCCTGACGATATTCTCATTTTCAAAAATTTTGCCTCATAAACAAAATGCCCGAGTGGCGGAATTGGCAGACGCTCAGGATTTAAAATCCTGTGTCCTTACGGACGTGCGGGTTCAAGTCCCGCCTCGGGTACTCTACTAACAGAGGCTTCCATTTTACGATGGAAGCCTCTTTTTATTAATTTTCATGAGATGCTCTGAATCGCACAAAAACTACTTTTACAAATTTGTTTTGTCCTTCTGAGGGTTTCGCCCAATAAAGGGATATTGCTCGAGGTCGACGACTTGCCCGCTTACCGGACCACATTCATCTGAAAGCCAATACATCGCCGCGGCAGCAATTTCACAAGGCTGAATAATCCGCCCTGATGGCGCATAATTTTTTGGCAATCGGTCAACCCAATCGTCGCCCAACCCCTCAGCACACTTTCTCTCATTCTCTGCTTCGGTTAACACCCAACCCGGATTGATCTGATTTACTCGGACACCCTCTTCCCGCAGTAGCGTATCGCCCAGATTACGGGTCATCGTCATCAAAGCTCCCTTAGAAATACTATAAGGAAGTAGATTCGACTCACCGCAGTAAGCATTGACACTACCGATATTTAGAACCGTTCCACGCCGCGCACTGAGTTCGGGCAAAGCCGCGCGAATCAAAAGATAGGGTGCCAGCGTATTGATTCGGATGAACTCATTGAATCGCTCAGCGGAAGTATTCTGAATCGTACCGGTGGCAATCATTGCCGCGTTGTTGACAATCGCGTCCAATTTTCCGAACTTTTGTACGGCAAATTCGACCAGTCTTTCGGGAGCTCCGTCATTGGTTAAGTCTTCGATTAGCAACGCGGCGCAATCTGCACCCAACTCGTCAACCAGCGATTCACCCAACGATTCTTGAAGTCCGTGGACGACCACCAACGCCCCCTCTTGGACGCTGCGACGGACAATTGCCTTGCCAATTCCAGTGCAACTTCCCGTTACGACAATTACCTTTTCTTTTAAACGCAATGTGGACTCCTCCCACAAAATGAACTCAAAATTGAACGGTCATTTACCAGGTACCGAGACTTACCCGCGAAAAAATGTCGAGCAAAAATAACCACAGATCGAGACAAGCTGAGACAGAGAAAGTTACTTCTTAATTTCTCGAATACGAATGGATCGGAAACGAAGGTTATGGGGCTGTCCGTGATCTTGCAAACCGATATAACCCTCGAGAGGCCGGTCTTTCATTGCCCCTTGGTCGAGCTGGATATCAGT
>CALKNI010000008.1 GCA_938091115.1 uncultured Pirellulaceae bacterium
ATTAAAATTGAAGTCAGGCGAGAGTAGACACAACTTGCCATGAATAGTTCAGTAGCAATATCTGCCAGTCGAGCCTGAACGAATTGCTTGTTGAGAACATCTTCCTGATATTTTGCTAAAACAAGTTTCATCTGCCTTCCAAATTGAGCAATTTGTTTACTTAGTCTTCGGCTGTAGTATCTGAGGTGTTCATGTTTTACGGGAACTTTGGGGTTGACCAGCGACTCACCCATCACAGAAGCTCGATTGAGCCAGACACTCATCAATTTGTTAGCGTTTCCTTTCGTTTCTTTTTCAGCCTTGATGCGATCCCCTTTGAGTTCGGTACCAACGTGTCGGAATCCTACGTTCGCGATAAAACATCTCAGCACATCGTTTGGGCCTTCACTAATCAAATTTAATCTTGCGTCTCGCATCATTCGTTCAAATGGCTGGTCAGTAAAAAATCCCTTGCCTCCCCAAATTTGCATGCATTCGTTGGTGATTCTCCAAAGTTGTTCACTGGCGAACACTTTGATCATTGCAGTTTCGACCATGTAATCGTCTGCACCGCTGTCGATCAAAGCGGCCGTATAATAGGTCGCACTCTCCATTGCATACATGTCGGCGGCTGCGTTGGCAATTTTACCTTGAACCAATTCGAATTCTCCGAGGGTCTGGCCAAATTGTTGTCGTGAATTTGCACGGGCAACCATTCGTTCAATACAAAATTTTGCAGCACCGGTGCAGCATGCGCCAAAAGTAGTTCGGCCAAAATCGAGTGCAGACAGTGCCAATTTTAGTCCGCGGCCGACTTCCCCAAGGATATTTTCTTTGGGAACAACCATTTCGTTGAAACGAATGCGACCGGTTGCTGTTCCGCGGATACCGACTTTTTCCATGCGGTCTTCAACGACTTCAAATCCTGCCATATCAGGAGTAACCAAGAACGCCGTGATTTTACCTTCAGGCACGGCGGGGTCGGAGGTCCTCGCCATAACCGTGAGGACATCTGCAATGCCTCCATTTGTAATCCAGCGTTTTTCTCCATTGAGCACGTAACCAGTGCCGTCTGCCGTAGGCTCTGCTGTTGTTCGCACGTTGGCTGCGTCGGATCCGGCTAATGGTTCGGTAAGTGCAAATGCGGCCAGTTTGTCGCCAGCCGCGAGAGGTGGCATCCATTTTGATTTTTGATCATCAGTGCCAAATAATTCCAAAGCTCTAAGACCGATGGAGTGGTGTGCATTAACAAACACAGCAGTCGAACCACAATGGCCGCCGATAATTTCCATAACGCGGCAGTAATTAAAATGTGACATCCCTGCACCGCCGTAATTCTTATCGATTGTCAGGCCGAGGACGCCGATATTGCCAAGTCCTTTGATGATGCCGTCCCGGATTTGCGCTTCCCGATCGATTTGCGCGGGGTCGATGTACTGCTCGCAGAAACTTTTTGTTTTCGCAACCATGGAATCTCCCGCGGCCTGAGCGTTAGCGGGTAGTTCCGGGTAAGGCATCATGGATTCGGTTCGAAAGCGGCCAAAATATAAATCTTTGACAAAGCCTTCTTTTTCAGGACCCTGAAAAAAAAGCGCATTGGCCTGATCAATTTGTTTTTTTTGTGTATCTGGTAGAGACATGAATAAACTTTCATCCGAGGGAAATGAAGCTAACTCGCCTGAATAAAACGGGCTTAATGATTTTGATTATCGGGATTAAAGTCCGAAAAGCAACGTGTTCGATTGTGATTCCGAAAACGTACTAGTTGGCGATTGTTAATTTTTACCGGCAAACCCAATGGCTTGGCATTTGATTTGTAAGGTTTGGTTTGTTTTGGAAACGAAGCATTCACCAGAAATTCATTTGAATTTCTATTCTCTAATTTTAAATTTTTTGTTTTTGGCGGTTTCGAGATGAGCGAAAATCCACGTTCTGGACAGCTTGAATTGACGGCGGGTTTTGATAAGCGAACGCGAGCATTTCGTTTAGCGACGTTCTCTCGGAAATTGAACCGAATGAGACCAATCGTCCAGTGCTACGGATGAAATCTGTGAATACAATGTGAGAAAGATTTCGGTTGTCCAATTGGTATCCGCGTTGATTTTCCTTAACATGGCCAGATCGTCCGTTCTTAAAGGAAAAATATTCATGTCTAACGCTTACCTCATTTCCGGAGTTCGTACTCCAATCGGTTCCTTTCTTGGCGGATTCGCCAGTCTCTCTGCGACGGATCTTGGTGGGGTAGCTATTGAGAATGCGATCCTAAAGTCGGGGTTGTCTAATGATCGGATCGACGAAGTAATTATGGGGAATGTGATTGGCGCGGGGGTGGGCCAGGCTCCTGCTCGCCAGGCAGCACTCAAAGCGGGCCTTCCGGCAACGATTGCGGCAGTAACCGTCAATAAAGTTTGCGGCTCGGGTCTCAAGTCAGTGATGATGGCGAGTCAAGCGATTCGCTGTGGTGATGCGTCGGCGATCGTTGCCGGTGGAATGGAGAATATGTCGGCAGCCCCGCATTTGGCCAAAGGTTTAAGGGCCGGTGTTAAAATTGGGGATACGATACTTGTGGATGCAATGGTCTCAGATGGATTGACGTGTTCATTTGAAACATGTCACATGGGAATGCATGCTGAGCATATTGCTAAAAAATATGGGGTGAGTCGTTCGGATCAGGATCAATTTGCCTTGCTTAGCCAGCAGCGTGCGGGGCACGCGATGGATGATGGAGTGTTTGAAGATGAAATTGTCCCGATAACTGTAAAGAATCAGCGAGGGGATGTCACGGTAAATGTGGATGAAGGGCCGCGACCGGAAACGAGTTTAGAAAAATTGGCTGGTCTGAGAACGGTTTTTGATCGTGAGGGAACTGTTACTGCTGGCAATGCTTCTACTCTTTCCGACGGTGCGGCTGCAGTGGTGGTCGTTGATGAGGCGACGGCGGAGTCGGTGGATTGGAAATTTAAAATTATCAGCAGTTTTACATCGGGAACCGAGCCCCGGGATCTTTTTATCGCTCCTGTCGAGGCGATACGGGGGGCATTAGCTAAAGCTGATTTGACAATCGAGGAAGTCGACTTGTTTGAGATCAATGAAGCATTCGCAAGCCAGATGGTTGCCTGCTTGAAGGAGCTAGGGCTCGATAACCAGCGTGTTAATATTTATGGAGGTGGGATTTCACTGGGGCATCCCATTGGAGCTAGTGGGACGCGTGTCCTCGTCACTTTGATGCACGCTCTCAAAAGAACAGGCAAGAAGCGAGGAGTTGCAAGTCTTTGTTTGGGAGGCGGAAATGCAGTGGCGATGGTGATTGAAGCCTGTTAACAGGATTGTATCCGCTCCCGAATAAGCCTGCGGTCTTCATGTTTTGCTGTAGGCTGCGATCAATTATTTTTGTTTATGAAAGATGACTATGGATTCGCTGTTTACCGACATTGCCCGCTATGTTCACGAAGGTGAAATAACAAGTGACCTTGCCTATGAGACAGCCCGATTTTGTTTAATGGATAGCCTTGGTTGTGGTTTTTTGGCGATGGCCTATCCAGAATGCAGAAAAATGCTCGGACCCGTTGTGCCGGGTGCGAGTATGCCGGGGGGATGTCGAGTTCCAGGAACTCCGCTCGAACTTGATCCAGTCAAGGCAGCTTTTGATATCGGAACTCTCATTCGCTGGCTTGATTTTAATGACACTTGGTTGGCAGCTGAATGGGGGCATCCTTCCGATAACCTTGGTGCAATCCTTGCGGTTGCCGATTACCAAAGTCGGGTTAAAGGTGTATCGGTGTCGGTTAGAGATGTGTTGACCGCGATGATTAAGGCACATGAGATACAGGGGATTTTAGCGCTTGATAATTCTTTTAATCGAGTTGGTCTCGACCACGTTCTTTTGGTGCGTGTTGCAAGCACTGCAGTCGCCAGTCGAATGTTGGGGGCGAGTTATGATCAGACTGTGAATGCGCTCTCCCATGCGTGGATTGACGGCGGCGCTTTGCGAACGTATCGCCACACGCCCAATACGGGGTCACGGAAAAGTTGGGCGGCGGGAGATGCGACAAGTCGAGCAGTCAGACTTGCCTTGATTTCGATGACAGGCGAAATGGGATATGCCACCGCACTTACCGCTCCAAAGTGGGGCTTTGAAGATGTTCTTTTCGGTGGGCAGTCGATTACTTTGGCGAAGCCACTTGAATCGTATGTGATGGATAATATTCTTTTTAAGATTTCTTTCCCTGCGGAGTTTCATGCTCAAACTGCCGTCGAATGCGCGATCACTTTGCATCCTGAAGTTAGCGGTCGGCTCGAAGAGATCGAACGGGTTGAAATGGAAACCCAGGAACCGGGTGTCCGAATTATTGACAAAACCGGCCCGCTAAATAATTTTGCGGATCGCGATCATTGTTTGCAGTATATGGCAGCGATTGGCTTAGTTTTTGGTGAATTAAATGCAAACCATTACTCTGATGAAGTTTCTAGCGACCCACGGATTGATGCATTGCGAGACAAAATGGTGGTTCGTGAAAATGAGTCGTTCACAAAGGACTATTACGATTTAGATAAACGAGCGATTGGGAACAGCATACAAGTCTTTTTCAATGATGGAACATCGACTGAACGAATTGAAGTTCAGTATCCCATTGGGCATCGCAATCGCCGTTCTCAAGGAATCCCAGTTTTGCAATCGAAATTTTCAAATAGTTTGAAGGTAGTCTTTGGGGAAGATCAACAGGCCGCGATCCTTAAAAGTTTCGAAAACATCAATCTGTTAGAGTCGATGGAAGTGAAGGATTTTTTGGATTTGTTTGTGAAGCAGGTGGATGGTCTTGAAGCTGCCCTAGCTTAAAGTTGGCGTGAGTTTCGCTGCCGTCGGGAACTCTATTGTTGAGAGTGGTCGGCTGATGACAGTCGGGAGTTTTTTGTATATGATTTTGGCTTCTGATGCCTTTT
>CALKNI010000009.1 GCA_938091115.1 uncultured Pirellulaceae bacterium
TATCGGAAGTTGTTGGATCGGAAAGATATCGATGCAATTGTCATCGCGACTCCTGACCACTGGCATGCGATTCAAGCGATTGCTGCAATGTCTGCCGGGAAGGACGTGTACGTTGAGAAACCCTTGAGCGTGACGATTCACGAGGGTCGGCAAATGGTTGAGGCGGCGAAGCGATACAACCGAATTTCCCAAGTGGGTTTACATCGTCGGTCGATGAAGCTGTATCGGAATTTGTCCGATTTTGTGAGATCGGACCAGTTAGGAAAGATCACGGTTTCGAGAGCTTATCGTTTAAATAACATGTTTCCCGATGGGATTGGACGGATGCCGCATCAAAATTCTCCTGCCGATTTGAACTGGGATCTTTGGCTTGGTCCCCGTCCCAAGCAGGCTTATCAAGAGAATATTGCCCCTTATAAATTTCGCTGGTGGCAGCGGTTTTCATCCCAGATGGGAAATTGGGGTGTTCATTATTTTGACACCATTCGATGGATGCTTGGGGAAACTGCTCCATCTTCAGTAGTAGCGATTGGCGGGAATTTTGCGATTGATGATGATCGCACAATCCCAGACACCGCCCAGGCAGTATTCGAGTTGCCTGGAGGTTCGCTACTGACATTTGGGCAATATGAGGCAACTAGTAATCCCGCGTTGGCTTACGGCGAAATTGAATTTCGTGGTACCCAGGGTACGGCTTATTCTTCGTCTACAGGGTACAAGGTCATGGCTGAGAAACCGGGACAATTTCAGGCCAAGGGAACCAGGGGAAAGGACTCTGAATTTATGCTGATTGAACCAAATGGAGTGGCAACTGCAAGCCACGCTAGAAACTTCCTGGATAGCGTCAAATCACGAAAGCAAACCCATTGCCCAATGGAAGAGGGGCATCGTTCGACCACCTTTGCGCACCTCGCAAACATCTCATTGGCAACTAAGTCACGGCTGGAGTGGGATTCGAGTAACGAGCGGTTCGTTGACAATGAGCAGGCCAACGAATTATTACACTACGAATATCGTAAAGGATTTGAATTGCCAACCTAATAAGCGATTTTCTTGATGAGGATGAACGGTGGCATTTTTACCAGATTCTTAGGGCATTCTAATCTCAATGAGTGTTTCTGAGCTAATGTTCCCACCACAAAGCACGACCACCACGTTCTTGTCTTTGAAGGTACGACAAGACTTCAGAAGTCCTGCAATTGCAACTGCGGCAGCTCCTTCAATTGAGTTTTTTTCGTTTTTCATGAATCGAATTAACTCAGACTTGATTTCCATTTCTGAAACGGTGCAGCATTGGTCAAGGATTTTTTGGCACAACGGGAAAGTGATGGAGCCGGGTTCAACACCGCCAGCAGTACCGTCAGAGAGAGTTTCAGTTGAGGGAAAGGGTAGTAGTTCCCCGGCTTGCAGTGACTTAATCATGACGCAGGAATTTTCAGGCGAGCATCCAATGATTTGGCAACTCGGAATTTCAGTCTTGAGGTAGGCTCCGATTCCGGCCGCCAGTCCTCCGCCACCCACGGACAAAAATACAGCATCGACAGAACCTAGCTGATTTGAAATCTCAAGGCCAAGGGTGCCTTGCCCGGCAATGACTTCTGGGTCGTTGTAAGGTGCAATATAGGTTGCCATGTTTTTGTCTGCGTGCTCGATTGCGATTAACTCAGTTTCCACGCAATCCGAACCGGCAAAAACTAACTTTCCCCCTAATTTTGTAATCGCCGCTATTTTAAATGGATCTGTTCCCGTGGGTGCATAAATGATGGGGGTCACTCCCAGCGATTGAGCGGCAAAGGCAACGGCTTTCCCGTGATTGCCAGTCGAAGCGGTTACAATACCATCTTCAAGTGTTTCTTTAGACGTACTGATTAACTTCGCGGAAGCACCACGGATTTTAAATGAGCCGGTAGTTTGTAGGTTTTCGTATTTGAAAAAGACATTGGCTCCCGTCAGATCACTGTAGTAAGCCGAATGAAGCAGTGGAGTGTTTTTAACCAATGGCTTGATATTCAGTGCAACGGTAGGGATTTGGTCATGAATCGATTGGACGTCGGGATGAGGAGATAGTGACATAGAATCCAGAATTAATTTTCAATTAATGGGATTGAAGGAACTTTAGAGAAAGACGCTTTAGCGGTTTTTAGGGAAGGTAAAAACATAATTCAAGGGATTGGATTTTGGCACTTCGTGCCATGGTTTACAAATGGCGAGCCAATATTCTACAGATAACCACGGCTCATTGAATGATTCCAAGGACGCGATTCGTGATATCGGTTATCCTAATAACAGGTTAAAAGTAAGATTGTTGCGAATGATCGATGATGGCAAGGTTGCGATTTCAAATTTTAATTACCACAGTTGTTCTTGGCAGCTGCGGGCTAGCTAACAGCTATGGTCTTGAGGATGATGCTTTCCTAGACCGAGTTGTTCCGATATTTCAAGCACGGTGTCTTGAATGCCATCGTAAAGGATTGACCAAAGGAGACTTTTCTCTTCAGGATGCGTCCAGTTTTTTTCAAGACGGTTATGTCGAGCGAGGTGATTCCAGTGGCAGTCACCTCGTTGAGTTAATTTCGTCTCAAGACAACCATCGCGCTGAAATGCCGAAGAATGGCTCACCGCTTACCGGAGATCAGATTGAAGCGATTCGTTCCTGGATTGACTTGGGAGCTAATTGGCCAGAGGGATATGAGTTAACTTACGACGCCCAAGTCGCGCCGCCGCTTGATTACGATTGGTGGTCTTTTCAAGAAGTTGTTAAACCAGCAGTCCCCGACCTGGTCGATTCTCCCAACCGTCATTGGATTCGAACCCCGGTGGACGCGTTTGTTTTGGAGGCGCTAGAGCGCAAAAACCTTGCTCCATCCAAAGAGGCAAATCGGCGGACTCTAATTCGCCGGCTTAGTTATGACTTGACCGGACTTCCGCCAACGATTGAACAGATTGAGGCGTTTGAGGCAGATCTATCTGAGGATGCGTACGACCGATTGGTTGAACGCCTGCTTGCCTCCCCTCGTTATGGCGAGCGCTGGGCGCGGCATTGGCTAGATGTTGTTAAATACGCGGACACGTGTGGTTATGACAAAGACAAGTTGCGGCCTAATGCATGGCCGTATCGTGATTATGTGATTCGATCGTTTAATGACGATAAACCGTATCGGCGGTTCGTGCAGGAGCAAATTGCAGGTGATGCACTCTTTCCCGGGACGGAAGATGGCATCTTAGGCTTGGGATTCATTGCTGCTGGTCCCTGGGATTTCATTGGGCATGTTGAGGTGCCCGAATCAAAACTTGATGGACGAGTTGCTCGAAACCTTGATCGTGATGATATGGTGTCTAACACGTTCAATTCATTTTGCAGCTTGACAGTGCAGTGTGCTCGCTGCCATGACCACAAGTTTGATCCAATCACTCAGGAACACTATTACAAGCTACAGGCAATTTTCGCAGCAGTGGATCGAGCTGATCGCGTTTACGCGGTCGACCCAAAGGTTGAGCTTCAACGTAGTGCTCTTAAGAATCAAATTTTAAAAGCAGAAGAATCACTTGAGAAATTAAACGAACGGCTCAATCGATCTGGTGGGCAAGCGTTAGTTAAGTTGCGAAAAAGAGTTGCTGCCGTTGATCGTGGATCCAAAAAACCAGAATTTGGATACCATAGTAAAATTGCCTCGCGGCAGGACACTTTGAAATGGGTCGAGATTGAACTCGATCAGCCGCAATCAGTCAAACAAATTGTATTGCACGCTGCGCACGACGAATTCAACAACATTGGTGCTGGCTTCGGATTCCCACTGCGGTTCCGAGTGGAAATTAATGGGAGCACCCAATTTGATCGTGCGAATGCTGATTTTCCCAATCCCCAGCTAACCCCAATTGTCATTCCAGTTTCTGGACCCCTCAAGTCGGTTCGCTTGGTTGCCACAAAGCTTGCAAAGCGAAGTTCCGATTTTCATTTGGCGTTGGCAGAAATTGAATTACTTAACTCGCATGGAGAGAATGTAGCGGCGACTGGGAAAGTTACCGCTCTGGATTCCATTGAAGCGCCAGTGCGATGGGGCAAGGCAAATCTGGTAGACGGGATCTGGTACGAGCCCAGTGGTGAGACTCGAAAGGAGTTACAGTCTGAGCTAGATGCAATGGTGTTAAGGCTGATTGGGAAGTCTGGAGTTGACCAGAAATCAAGTTTCAAAAATCAAATTGCTGAATCGCGAAAGGCATTGTCCCAATTGCCGAAAGGGAAAGAAGTTTACGCTGCGGCGACCGAATTCAAGTCTCAGGGGAATTTTAAGGCGACTCAGGGGCAACCGCGTCCAGTGTATTTTTTACCGCGTGGTGAAGTTTCCAGCCCCGGTCCGATGTTAAAGCCTGGGATTATCCCTCTCTCTGCGGAACAGATGCCAGATTTAGAGATTCAGGCAGGAGAGAGCGAGTCGGTAGCTCGCTCAAAACTCGCACTTTGGCTGACTGACGAACGGAACCCCTTGTTGTGGCGCAGTGTTGTCAATCGGGTTTGGCATTATCATTTTGGCCGCGGCATTGTCGATACACCAAATGACTTTGGTCGCATGGGCGGAGAGCGTTCTCATCCAGAGCTGCTTGACTGGCTTGCCGCCACCTTTCGGGATGGCGGTGATTCCGTATCAGCAGAGTCTTTTAAGGACCTTCATCGTCTGATTGTTACCAGTTCGGTGTATCGGCAGTCATCCAACTACGCTGGGAAAGGTATGACGGCAGATTCTGGGAACCGTTATTTGTGGCGGATGAATCGGCGTCGATTGTCTGCGGAAGAGATTCGCGATTCGATTTTGCATGCAAGTGGTTTGCTTAATTTGGAAATGGGAGGGACTGGTTATTTTTTGTTTCAACTTGAAAAGACCGAACATTCACCTCATTACGAGTACCATAAATTCGACCACACTGATCCAAAGTCTTATCGGAGGTCAATTTACCGCTTCATTGTTCGCTCGCAGCCCGATCCTTTTATGACCACGCTTGACTGCGCAGATTCATCACAGAGTACGCCAGCGAGAAATGAGACACAGACGCCACTACAATCGCTGACAATGCTTAATAGTGATTTTAGCTTGGAGATGTCCAAAAGGTTTGCTGAAAGAATTGAGTTGGAATCAGAAGACCGATCGGTAAGAATTCGAAAGGTAGTCCAGCAATCATTAGGTCGGTATCCGACCGAATTGGAATTGTCGATGATGGAAGATTTTGTTCAACAGCATGGTTTGGTGAATTTGATTCGTGTTGTTTTTAATTTGACTGAATTTGTTTTTATCGATTGAATCAAGCTGGAATAGCATGAACCGTTACGTATCGTTTCATCTTTGATTTTGGACCAAATGTAAGTCGCAAAGAGTTTTATGACTATTGATCTATTAAGACGGAAATTCTTATTTGATAGCGCCTGGGGTTTCGGCTCGCTGGCGTTACTGGATCTGCTGAACGCAGAAGATCGATCGGTGGCCAGCCAGGGGAATGTGCAAGTAGCTACATCTGGCATTTTGCACCATCCCCCCAAAGCGAAAAGAGTAGTCCAGCTTTTTATGGCGGGTGCTGCAAGTCATATCGACCTGTTCGATTACAAACCGGCACTTGAAAAGCACCATGGCGAACCGTCAGATTTTGGCGAAAAAGTAGAGGCGTTTCAAAATGGGCTCGGTCCCTGGATGAAATCTCCGTTTCAATTTAAGCCTTACGGGGCTTCCGGGAAGATGCTCAGTGAGGCAGTGGCGGATCTTGGAAGTTGTGTTGATGAGATGGCGTTCATTCACAATATGACAGGGAAAACGGGGGTGCACAGTCAAGCTACTTATCTGCAAGCAACAGGATTTCAACGGCCTGGGTTTCCTGGAGTCGGTTCGTGGGTGAGTTATGCACTGGGAAGCGAGAATGAAAATTTGCCAGCATTTGTTGTGCTGCCGGATCATCGGGGCTTTGCCAGCAATGGGCCAAAAAACTGGGGTTCTGCTTTTCTACCCACTAGCTCACAGGGAACAACTATTTTTCCACAGCGAGAGCGACCTATTCGAGATTTGTTTCCGAAAAGTGACTTGGTGACACCCTCAAGCCAGGCTCAGGGGCTCAAGCTACTTGATAAATTGAATCGCGATTTCGCCACAACCCGCGAGGGAGATGAGAGATTGGAATCGAGATTGCGTACATACGAACTTGCGGCCAAGATGCAATTGAGTGCTCCTGAAGCTCTTGATTTGTCAACCGAACCAAAGCATATCATGAAAATGTACGGTCTTGATCGGGCGGGTGCGGAATATCCTGAGTCCATTAATGTGCCAGAAGAAATAGAATATTTTGGTAGAAAGTGTTTGATTGCCAGGCGTTTGCTTGAGCGAGGCGTCCGCTTTATTCAGATTTGGTCTGGAAACGACAACAGTTTTCCTCGCCGAAATTGGGACAGCCATGAAGACTTGAAACGTGAGCACGGTCCCTTGGCCCGCGGAATGGCTAGAGGGGCGTCTGCTCTCATTCAAGACTTAAAACAGCGAGGTTTGTTGGACGACACGATCGTGTTGTGGACTACAGAATTTGGGCGAATGCCATCGACTCAGGGTAGTACAGGGCGCGACCACAATCCTCATGTGTTTACGAATTGGCTTTGTGGAGGAGGCATTCGCGGTGGTATCTCCCATGGAGAATCGGACCAATGGGGGTTTAAGCCACTCGATCGAGACAACCCAACTCAGGTTTATGATGTTCACGCGACGCTGCTCCATTTACTTGGTTTAAATCATTTAAAGTTAACCGTTCGTCACAATGGGATCGATCGAAGATTGACAGATGTTCATGGGCACGTCATCCGAGAGATTATTTAGTGAGAATTGTGTTGCTGATAAAATTGAAGGTCAGAGCGAGATTGAGATAAAATAAGTAAGAGGATGAATAATACTTAAATAAATGAGGTGAACTGTTGTTTTTAAGATGTTTTGTATTTTTGTTTTTTGGATGCGTTTGCTGCTTAGGAACTGCGTGGGGGCAGGGAAGTACAGAAAAAAAGGAACTGGGGTTTCGAAATCTCTTTAATGGTAAAGATCTTACTGGCTGGATCGACGTCAACACGTCCCCCGAAACGTGGTCGGTTAAGGATGGCTTACTGGTTTGCACCGGTAAGCCGATTGGCGTGATGCGATCGGATCGGCAGTATGAAAATTTCATTCTTGAAATTGAATGGCGCCATATGGAGCCCGGAGGGAATTCGGGGGTGTTTCTCTGGTGTGATGCGATTCCTGATGCGAAGAATCGATTACCCAAAGGGATGGAAGTCCAAATGCTTGAACTAGACTGGGTCAATCAGCATAAGAGAAAAGATGGGTCGTTACCCCCCATTGCTTATGTTCAAGGTGAATTATTTGGTGCCGGGGGAATGACGGCGACGCCAGAAAATCCTCGGGGAAACCGTAGTAAATCAGTGGAGCACCGTTGCAAAGGTGTAGGCCAATGGAACCGTTATGTGGTTGTCGCGGTCGATGGAAATGTGAAATTATCGATTAACGGCAAATTTGTGAACGGAATACGGGACGCTTCAGTGAAAAAAGGCTACTTGTGCTTGGAGTCCGAAGGGCGGGAAATCCACTTTCGTACTATTAAAATCATGGAACTTCCCGGAGGAATGGCTAATGAATCGAACACAGCGCCGGTGATTAAGTAAGTCATTGAAAGACCGGGGTTGGCTCATGTTTAATGAAACTCGGCGTCTCCTGCGGTACAATCGGATGCTTAAAGTTATCAATCGTTCAATATTTTAGAGTTCTATATGTCAAAAATTTCACGTCGTAAATTCGTTGCTGGTGGATTAGGTGCGGGAGTAATGATGTCATTACCCGCAAGTTCTTTACGCGCTTCGCGACACATGAGTGCGAATGATTCAATCAATGTTGGTTTCATTAGTTGCGGTAGCCGCGCAGGCCAACTTGCGAAACAATTTTCTAAGTTAGATGGAGTTAACATTACTGGGTTGTGTGACCCGGACTCTAGTCGCGTGGACCGGATGAGCCGAGAGTATAATAAAGCAGAGGGCTGGGCTGACATGCGCGGCCTTTGTGATAGTGACAATGTTGACGTGGCAGTTGTGGCAACCTGTAACCATTGGCATTGCCTGGCCGCAATTAGAGCCATGGAGTCGGGAAAAGACGTCTATGTCGAAAAACCACTTTCCCACAGTCAATGGGAAGGTGAGCAGACCGTTGCAGCATCTCGCAAATACGATCGAATTTGCCAAATTGGTACTCAGCAGCGATCCGACCCAATGCAGGAGCAAGTCAAACAGTTGCTTCATCAAGAGAAAGCGATTGGAGCACTGAAGGCCTGCCGCGTAAACCGATTTGGTGTCCGTGCCTCGATTGGAAAACGCGATACTCCGCTAAGTGTCGAAAAGAATATCGCTTATGATCTCTGGCTTGGACCAGCCCAAGATAAACCGATTTTTCGAAAGAGCCTGCATTATGATTGGCATTGGGACTGGAATACAGGTTCGGGAGAGATGGGGAATTGGGGGGTACATGTTCTCGATGATGTTCGGAACAATGTCTTCTTGGATAAGGTAACGTTACCTCGAAAGATATTTGGTGGTGGAGGCCGAGTGGTTTGGAATGATGCGGGCGAAACGCCGAACGTTCACTTTGTTTATTTCGATACCGGTGGAATTCCTGTGGTCATTGGACTCTCAAATTTGCCATCTGCTCCCGGAGGAAAAAAATCTGCTCCGCATCCCGGGCCGGGAAGTGGATACATAGTTTACGGTGAAGGTGGGTACTACCACGGGCAGCGGGGAAGGGGAGCCGCTTACGATAATGATGGTAAATTGATTAAGCAATTTAGTGGCAACAGTGGCAATGGATTGCATCAAAAGAACTTTTTGGATGCAGTGAGAGATCGAGATCGTTCGCGACAGAATGCGGAGGTCGAAGTTGGCCATCACAGTACAGGTTGGTGTAATCTCGCCAACATTGCATTTCAGTGTGGTGATAAGTTTTCTTCTGATCAAGCCAAGGAGATCGATATCGCCCAATGGTCAACCTTGATGGATGAAATGAAAGCGCACACTCAAAACTATGACATCAAGATGGAAAGCGATCAAATTCGCTTGAGTCCGATGATGGAGCTTAATCCTGAGGCGGGCAGGTTTGTTGGTAAAGAGGCCAAGCGAGCAAACGGGTTCATTAAACGAGAATATCGAGCTGGCTATGAAGTTCCCGAATTAGTTTGATTGATCAAAATGTCGTTGCTTGCCGAAACTGGTAGAGTCGATGGTTAATTTGTTGAACGGGTTTAATTCTGAGTGATCGTTGGGGTGATTGATGTTTCAATCTGCTTTGCAGAAGTGTCGTTTGGTTTTGCTGGTTGGTTTGTTGGCTGTTTCTGGAGGGGCGGCGGGCGTTACCGCGCAAGAGAATGGGAAGGCAAGAGAATCTCAAAATTCTCAATCCTCTGATAAGCAAAAGAACGCGCGTTCGAAAAAAAAGCCTGCTCCGTTTCGGTGGGTGAATCCTCTGCAGGCTTCTGCCACCAAGACTTCAAGATTACGGCACAGCACGTTCAAAAGCCCGAGTATGAATACGAAGGTGGGGTACTGCATTTACCTCCCTGCAGACTATACAAAATCCGAGAATTCGCAGAAAAGGTATCCAGTGGTCTACTATTTACACGGTGGACGACCGGGAAATGAGCTCAAATCGATCAAATTAGCTGCCGAAGTTGATCGGGCAATGAATGCGCAAAAAGTTGCTCCGATGATTTATGTATTCGTTAACGGCGGCCCGGTAAGTCATTACAACATGCCTGATGATCCTAGTGCTCAAGGCGCGGATGTTTTTATCAATGAGTTGATTCCCCATATCGATTCTACCTACCGAACAATCGCAGTTCGCGGTGGCAGAGGAATAGAAGGGTTTTCACAAGGCGGTCGCGGAACTGCGAGGCTAATGTTTCGGCACCCGGAGTTATTTTGCAGCGCATCTCCCGGGGGTGGCGGGCATGCTACGGAAAAGAAGATATCGGAGAGTGGCGGACAAGAATCAGCGAAACTGACTTTTGCAAAAGGGGATAATACTTGGGATTTGGCGGCGGTCTACTTAGAGAAATTAAAGTCAAATGCCGATCTGGCACCACTGAATATTCTGGTTCACGTGGGGGAGCAAGGATTTAATTACGAGAATAATTTGGTTTGGATGGCATATCTCAAATCACAGGGAATCGAGCACCAGAAAATAATTGTCCCTGAAGTGGGGCACAGCGCTATGGAAATTTATAAAAAGCGAGGCCTAGAAATCATGAAGTTTCACGAGAAGAACTTTGGTGTCGAATTAAAATAGAACTCGATTCGCTCCTGGCTGTCATCCGGATGTGAATTTGCTGACAAAATTAGTTGGTCAATGATTTTTGAGCCATTGAAATAAGAGTAGGCGGTAGCCTCTCTAATCTGAGGCTGGAATCTTTTAGCGTTGGGTACAATAATTTATTTGATCTGCAACGGTGGACTGTCAGACCGTTTGATGTGCCGATCCAGAAACTGATGAAATTCATCTTTCGCTTCCTCTAAAGCCAGTTTGGTGGCCGCGCCGTGGCGAACTGCTTTTTCGATCATGTCGCTTGATCCGATCCCTAGGCCGCGGGTGAGATCCAGAAGCCCTTTGATCTGAGGATCGTTGTTAATCCTATCGACTTGGGCTGCGTCAACATCATTGTGAGATGCACGTGACTCAATCTTAATGATTTGCTTCCATTGGTTCGGCTTGATGTAAGCAAAGAAACACAGCTCAACTCGAGCGGCGTTGCCAGCCGTTTCATTGATCACACGGGCAGTCAAAAATCCATTTATCTTTTCTGACTCGGCAGTTTTCGCAGCACTTTGCCACCAGTTTGAGTCCTGTTTCGGTTGGTTGTTTTTAAAGTTGTTGCCAATTCCCAGATCTTTAAGAAGCGGATTGCCCGACAAGAGACCGTTTAGATCCGATTGCATGTTTGAATTCATCAATTCTTTCATCATCGCATTGATGTCACCCGGTTTTAGGTTGGCTTGATTGGGATCCGTGCGGACTAACATGGAGCCTGTTCCCTGGAAGTCGAGTGGTTGGCAAAGCTGGTATTCGATTAGCGCAATCCTTGCCCGCCATTGTTCTTCCGATTGTTCCTGTGAGACTGTCAGTTGGTTGGAAAGATCGAAACTTTCTTTCATCCATTCAATGTTTTTTGCTTCTAGATCTCGTCGGATGGCTTTGATGGACCGCGTAGTGACTCGGTCGATGTTGTGCTTCCAGGCAATGCCAGCCATGTGGTGCCTTTCACGGGGTTGTTGATAAACTCTCTTCAATTTGTTTGATGGGAAGTTGAGTAGTGTGAAGGACTGCAATTTTGCATTTTGATTTTTTTGTTTGGCTTCGCGCTGTTTTTCTACGCGCTCCATTTCACCGTCCACAAATTCCACCAATTCAGAATTGTCTTTACGGGATTTCCACCAGGCTTCAAGGCGAAAAAGATGCTTAGTTAGCACCTGAATCTCTTTTTCAGATTCATCAGCTAAGTGGGTTTGGTATAAATCCGGATGGGTTTTCTCAAGCCAATCCCGGCGAATCATAATCGTCAATCCATCGCGATTAGAATTATTAAAGATGATTCCATAAAAGCGTTTGCCGTCGGTGGTAATGACTTCGTCAACGACGAGCGATTTTTTTGAGCTCGAGGGCAGTTGAGCCTGCAAAGGGGAAATCGATAAGACCAAGATGATCAGGACAGCTAATGGCGTCCAAAAAATTGAACTGGCGGTCAGTGATTGTGAAAAGCTATTCATATCTGAAGTATAGCTTTGCCGAGAAGCGTCGACACATAATCAAACGATTTACAAGGCTTGGATATTTGGAGTTGCCCCGGGTTGTTCGTAATTACCAACAAAAACCGACGAATGCTTCCACCTTAAGCTGTAATTTCTCAAAAGAAAGTTTTCCGAAGGGCGCAAAAAACAAACGTGACACTGCTGATAAGTCCGTTCGCAGGTCACGTTTGGTATGATGGTTGATTGAAAATAGTCAGCGGGATGCCCGGAGGCGGATGGGATTAGAGCGTTTGGGGACTAATACCCGCTGCCTGCCTCCTGAAAATTGCAATCCACGTGCCAACTAGAATTATTTTTGATGAGTACCTAAAACAACGGCATTTCTTTGGAATTTTCGTCCAGCTTCGTTTCCTGAATTTGCGAATTGTCTCGTTTTGAGATAGTTGTTGCATAATGAGACGGTTTCGGGTGTTGGATTTGCTTTTGATTGCGAACTGTCCAGCAATGATATTATTACTCTGATGTTTGCAAGGAAAACAATGTTAACGGTAGAAAATAGCGATGGTGTTTGCACGATTCTGATGGACGATGGAAAAGTCAATGCGATGGATTTAACCTTTTGCCTCATGTTGACGGATTCCTTAAGGTCGATTGAGCAAACTGATGCATCGGCGGTTTTGTTGAAGGGTAACGATCGCGTTTTTTCAGCTGGAGTTGATTTGAAAAAGTTGTTGAGGCTTAAGGATCAGCAGCGTGATGAATTTTTGCGAGCATTAATTGAATGTTTTGAGACAGCATTCCGATTTCCAAAGCCGATAGTTGCGGCGGTCAACGGCGCTGCTATCGCAGGAGGGTGTGCTTTGGCGTTGGCATGTGATATTCGGTTGCTTGCGAGGGGAGTGAAAATTGGCATGCCTGAGCAAAGGCTAGGAATTCCATTGCCTACCATCGCTGTCGAAATTATGCGATTTTCCCTTGGAAATCGCGGGACTCAGGATGTGGTTTTTGCTGGAAAGACATTTGTAAATGAGGATGCGATCTCAGCCGGATTGGTGGATGGATTGTGTACTCCAGACCAGCTCAGCGAAGACTCGATGAAAGCGGTTCGAGCGCTTGCGGCGTTGCCGGAGTCGGTTTTCCGGATTACAAAACGTCAACTCAGGGCTCCGATAATGGATCGACTTGCGGTGCAAGCTCCTCAATTCGACCCAGAAGTTATGAAGGTTTGGAGTGATCCTGAAACGAATGCAACGATTCAGCAATATATTGAGAGTCGGCTCTAGTTTTCGTCACTGTTTTTTTTTGCTTTCCGGCGAGCCCGCTTCTGTATGGAGGAAGTGATTTTTTTTGCAGCAATAGGAAAGGTTCCAAGCATTGCAAATGCCAGAGTGAGCTGAATTAATTCGGGCCCCGAGAAAACCGCTTTGATTCCATCCTTCTGAAGGGTTGTGAGATCGGGAATGCTCGAACCGGCATAGACGTATATGATTGTCCCGGCGAGCATTCCAATTTGGCTAACCCACCAAAATGTGAAAATTTTAATCTTCGTCAATCCCATCACCACGTTGACAACAAAGAACGGAAAAATGGGGATGAGTCGCATCATGAATAGGTATAAATTACCCTCGCGATCCAACGCTTCGTTAATGAGAGCGACTCGGTCGTGAAATCGTTTTTGAAACCAGTCGCGAAAAAGATAACGGCTGATTAAAAACGCAATAGTGGCGCCGGCAGTCGATGCAAAACTAATTAGGACCAAGCCTGCGACGAAATCAAAAAACCACGCGTATAAAAGTGAGAGAGCCGTTGCTCCCGGAATTGAGAGCCCTGTAATCGCGACGTAGATAACAAAGGCAACCGCGTAAACCAGCAGGGGATTAGAATGGTAAAACTCTTTTATTTGGGTTTCCTGTTGAGCTAAATAGTCGAGGTTCAAATAGGATCGAGACAAATAGCTGAGTATTACAAAAAGAAGCAGGACAGCGGCAATAAACCATTTTTTGCTATGTTTTTCTATCTTTGTCGGTTCGCCGACGGCAGGTTTTACTTGATCCGAAGCTTGATTTGAGTTTGAATTCATAGTGTCGCTTCGTGTGAAAATTTTAAGCCAAGGTAAGGGCTGATTTAAAGACGGTACAGGTAGTGCCGAATAATGATTAAGGGCTTACCGTGAATTGGTCTAATCGAAACATTTGTTGCCAGTTTTTTCATTCTCGCTATGGGATGGCCATCATTGCATTGAGTGCTTAGGTTTTACCACTACTGCTATCTCAAACTGCGACTGGCCAAGCGGTGCAATCGGGCGACCCCGAGATCTCTACTTTAGCCGAATCCGAGGAAACCCCCAATGTACTTACGGAAAAGATTCCGCGACGTGTCTCAAAGTCAAAGAGGCAATGGAATTTCAACTCACAGAACTTGAATATAAAGTCACCCGAGAGAACGCAACAGAGCGACCCTTTACCGGTTTGTCTTGGTATCATCGCGAGCAAGGTGTTTGTGGCGGTGTTGTGGCAGGAGTTGTTTGATTCGCGAGCCAAGTTCAAGTCGGGTACAGGTCTGGCCGAGTTATTATCAATCTTGGCAACCAGGGGCGATTCATGAAAAGGCTGACTACTTGCTGGGTGCGGCAAGAACCGAGATTGACTGCTGGCGATGCGATGCTCATCTAGGCCATGTGTTCGATGATGGCCCCCGGCCAAAGGTGCTGCATTGTTACATCAATTCAGGTTCGTTATTCGTAATTGGCTTCGCTTGGGTGCCACACCAGCTTGAGATTTCCGACTCATTTGAATATGGAAACAAGAATATTGGCGACATTAAGTTTGTCTATGAGGATGGAGTCGAAGCTTGTCTCGCGGTCCTTCAACGGAAATTAAATTAGGGATTGGGTGAAGAGCAACTTACTCTTCGCTTTGATCCTGCAGCGAGTTCATTTAATGTCGAGTCGTCTCATGCCGTCGGCACTTAGTGCTTTGTCCTTGACAGAATAACTAAAACTTCGGGCGTTAAGGCGATCTGGTTTTAGATCCCCAAGAAACTTGCGATGCACTAAATTCGCATCGTTTCTATTGTTCCCTTTGATCGTGATCTTATCATTCGAACCGTTGTAAGTGATTCGGTCTGCGGTAATGTCGAGTGCGTCGCTTTTGAATATTACATTTTTTGTGGCGAGAAGTTCGACGGTTTGGTTTTGGTTGCGTGGTGCCCATCGCTCAATTTCAAGTTTACCACAAACAAGAGTCACACTCCCTGGATTCAGCTTGCCTTGATTGGGCGGAATCCATTTGGAGACCGTGTCATAGAAAACTTTGGCTCCGTTGGAGGTGCTTAAACGGTCGCTCTGACTATCAATTCTCATTTCACCCTGAAAATCAATTTGGATGAAACTTAGTGGGCCTGCATTTTGGTTAGGCTCCTGCTCGAACTTCAGCGAGGGTAAACCAGCATTTCCAGTGTTCAACCGATGAATCGCAATTTTCCCCGGTCCGCTGAGTTGAGTCATTCCAGAATCTACATTTACCTTTGCCCCTTCGATGTGGGCTAGTATTTTCTGAGTTTGCTCTCGGTTAGGATTGAAGGTTTGTCGAAGAATTTTGACGGGCTCCGCGTGAATTGGATCCGGGAGTAGCATTTGGTTGTTTTTGAAGGCTCGATTTGCATTGGGAATGTGATTCTTAAAATCGAATTCTCGGATCTTGGGGGGAGATTTTGGAGGATCGTGAAATGAAAATCGTTTGTTGAGGTAAACGAACATGGCGTCGCTGTGGGAGTCGAGTGTTGCACTTGCCCCGTCTGACGATTGTTGTTGCGTTTTCGCTAGTACCTCTTTTTGGAAATAGATGGTATTGCCATTAAAGATCATCCCTTCA
>CALKNI010000010.1 GCA_938091115.1 uncultured Pirellulaceae bacterium
TTGCCCGAAACTCCGATGGTGCTGACCGTCTCTTTTCCACCAACATTTTTCAAGCTTACGGTCTCTCGCGTTACCAGCTCGTTGGGCCTTCCAAAATTTCGGTAGACCGTAACGTACACTTTGCTGCGAAACTCAATCCGGTTGCTGTCTTGTGCGAAATAATTGACCTTCACATCGTACTTGCCCTGCGGAGCTTTCACATTGAAATACATCTCGGGCCCAAAGCCCGTAGTAATGTCCGAACTGATCTGCCCATTGGATCGTGTGCGAGTATTTTGATAGCTACACTCCTCTCCAGAGGGCTCATGAACGTGCAAATCGACATCGGTCATATCCGTATTCCATCTGAGCGTAATCAACAAATCGGATTCGTCGAACTTCAGGATATCCTGTAGGGTTTTCGTTCTTGCCGCGGCAAAACGCTGAAGCGAACTATTGAGTTTCTTCTTTTCGATTTGTCGTAACAGATGCAAATATTCAGCCGAGACGATTTGCTTAAAATTGCTTCCAGTTCGCTGAAACTCACCATTCAATGCAATTTCGTAATAGACAACCGCCATATCCGGTTTACCCAACTCAGCGAGACAATGACCGAGCCCCAAGTAGATACTCCCCTCAAATGGCCTAGCGAGAGCAACTTTCCGCAATAAGTGATAGGCTTGTACTGGACGCCCCAGTTGAAGCGCCGTGTAGCCAACATCCCGGGCAATAACCAAATCGCCCGGACTACTTTCAACGAGAGAACTGTAGACTTTAACTGCATCGTCAATCGAAACGACCGCGCGCCTTTCGGCTTCCTTTTCAATCAAATCGTAATTCAATTTTGATTGATTGAGACCTTTCAAATAGGCTTCAGGTAAATCGGCTCGTATCTCCAGCGTCGTTTCAAGCGGTTCTGAGATTGCAGTTACTTCGATGTCCTCTAACGCTAGCTTTAGCGCTGTCGGCATTTTAAAACTCATCCCGGGCATACTCTCTAAACGAGTCAGCCACGCCTCTAACTGTGCTTTTGGTTCTGAAAGCTCGACGTCAAATTGCTGCATGGCATTCTCGACCACCTCATTGGCAGACTTGGTGTTGATGACGAATAAATCTTCCTGAGGTTTAATATTAAATGCCTCGTAATCGGCTTCCGATTCCAACATTAAAAGAGAACAGGTGTTTCCGGTAATGCGGAAATGCCTCGCATACGCGGCAGAGACGTCAAATACACCGTCTCCGAGACTTTCCAATTGCCCAACCGCAACCTGGCCGTATAGACGACTTGCCAGTTCAGACTCAACCTGAGTGGGTTTCAGTGTGAAGCTATGAGTTTCGCCTCCCTGTTCAAATTCGCAGTGCAACGTTTCCCCCACGCTGCCACGCCCAACCATTAAAATAGACTGACCAGGATAAACCCACTGAATGCGTCCAGCGGTGAGAATATCCGTCGCTCCATCGGCCACGAATCCTGATAATTTCCAGGGACGGTTACGGTGCCCCCGCGAAGCCATGGCAATTTCGCTTTCGTTAACCACACTAAAAACCGCGCCACCTGTTTGGTCGGTTAGAAATCGCAAGCTCGCAATCGCCGTTCCCGTTAATCCTGTTTGGTAAGCGAACAAGCTACCCAGCGATTTTGTTGTCAGCGAAGATCCAATTAACCGCAAATTCGTCTCGCCCCACGTAGCGGCACCGTCACTCAACAGGAACAAATCGGGGGCGATTGAATTTGTTTCTTCTCCATCATTTAACCATTTTGCATTTTTAATTTTCTCAATCGCACCGTAAATATCGGTAGCTCCTTCCAGAGTTACTTCACCGCAACGCTCCATTAACTGACGCACATTCTCCGAATTATTTTCAACCCAAGCCTGTTTGAAAAAATGCCCGTCAACACTAAACAACAAAACATTGAAATGCTTGAGCGAATCTCGATTATTTTCAAGTGTCGCTTTTAACAGTTTTAACCAAACGTTGAATTTATCAGGATTGCTACTCAGCGAGGTATCAAGCATGAAGATGCCACGAGAGTTCACAACCTTACTGGTTGCGGGAAGCTTCGGAGTAAATTGACACCCCCAAAAATCCCCTTGATGTGAAAGCAACGTCTCTTTTGGTTGCTTAATCAACAGGCGAATCGGTTTTCCCGGTTTTTCATCAAATCGAAAATGAAGCTGTTGACCATCCTTATTCTCATTCGTCTCTGACTCCACTGATGGTTCAATCTCATACTTTGCCTCAGAATTCGCCTGAACATTTAAGTCCACTTGTATTTTCCCGGTCTGCTCAGGCAATTCCAGATCGTAGATCCAGTCATCTCCAACCTGCTTTAAGTTCACGTCATAACCAATCACGATTCGGTGAAGTTTTTTAGGAGCCAATGGAAAAACCCTCGCATTAAATACGCCGGCACCTGCCCACTCGACCAATGCAGGGTCTATCTTTCTACGAACCGTTTCCCGGAAAGCATGCGCCGCCTTCTCTTTTGGCACCATTCGCGATTCTTTAACGCGTATCCAATGTTGCTTTCGCGTCTGGCGAATATCGTCTGCTTTGAGGGAAGCCCAATTTTTATCTGACTCAAAAAATTCATCGGCTAATGGAACACCGTTGGAGTTCAAACCATAAATACTCTCGCCAAATGCAAAATAATAAAGCGAGGCATCATCAGGAAGTCGCAACTTGAAATCTCCCTCAAGTTGTTGGTTTTTATCATTGTAATAAAAGTAATCTAGCAACACTCGTGCGCGAAAACCGTCGACCTGCACATTCACTTGCATCCCAGAAAGATCTAATTCGGTTTTATCTCCAACCATTAAACGGCTCGTATTTGGGCTCGCTGATACCCGTTTCCAAGTCCGCCGCTTTGGTTTTGTTTTCCCTAGATTCGTTTTATCATTAGCCTGATTATCCAACGAATTCGCTAAGCCCCTCGGCTTTACCGCCTCGCTGGGTTCAGAGCCTAAATCCGCATTCAGGCCCTTCTGTTCTAATTGAGAATTATTCAATGACTCCCCGTCCCATGTTGCGCCTTCCACACGATCATCTAACTGTTGGGCCGACCTTGTCTGCTGTTCTCTAGGCACGAAATCAGCGCTGTCCAGAATTTCTACGTCTTCTCCCGCGGCTTCAGCTAAATTTTTCGATAGCCCCAGTGCCATACTTTCTGGTGGCGGAGCAGAACCGCGATTATCATTTTGTTTAAAAAATCTCCCTCCCCCTCCCAATCCTCCACCACCCGAACTCCTACTGCCAAATCCCTCCCCAGTTCCGATTTCTATTCCGCGTCCAGCCTTATCATCCAATCCTGGCAATTCCTCACGCTCGAAGGCTGAGATGGGTTTCGATTCGCTACCTAGCATCTCGTCCGATTTCGTGTTGGAATCGAACCAAAGAGCGGCATCTGAGCTCTCTAGCTCATACTCTGTTATTTCTTGTCCTTTAGAAATCGCTGGAAGTGATACAACGCGTTTCTCTTGAGGATCACTAAAAAGAAATGAACCAGCCACCAAGAGTCCCAGTAAAGTCGCCGCTAGTGCCAATGGCAACCATGAACGCTCAGAGAATACAGGCTGCTCCATTAAACGGTGCTCCGATTTTTGCATCTCATCCAATTCGGCCCGCTGGCCTTCGGTTAAACGAAGGGGCTCTTCCAGCTGGTAGGCTACATCCAGCATCTCCGTCAGTTGGCGAATCCCCTCAACCGCCTGCGCCAATTCTGGCGACGCGAGCACAGCTTGTTCGATTAATTCGTGTTCTGCGGAATCAAGTTCACCTAGTACAAAACTGGTCAGGCGAGGATCGTCATTATTAATCATGGTTCAACCTTAATATTTGATCACACTCAAAATTTTGTGATCAGGATTCCGTGGAATCAAATGTTCTGTTCGAAAACTCAACTGAAAATGGACTTTGTCACTTCTCAAAAACATCTCAACTTGCGGGCACTAATCTCTGTCTTAATTTTGCGATCGCAGTGTGGAGAATAAATCCCACGTTGCTACTGGTTAATCCTGTCACTTCTGCGATTTCCTTATAACTCAATCCCGCATTGAATTTCAGACGCAGCACTTCTTGTTGTCGATCTGGCAACTTTGAGATTTGTGACATTAATCCAGTCGCGGCTTCTTGACGTTCCATTGCAGCACTCGGCTGCAATTCCGAAGCCCCAGAATTTTGTGCCAATTCATCTGCCAACTGATCTTCCGGTGCCAGTTTCATGCGACGCTCCTTACGACAAACATCAATGGCTCGATTCCGACAAACCGTAAACAACCATTGAGCCAAACGTGGGCGAATCTCTTCATTCGTTTGACGACACAACTGCAAAAATGTGTCCTGTACGACATCTCTCGCAGATTCCAAATCACGAACGAAGTGTTGCGCATAGCGCAGCAGTGCCCCTTCATGAAGTTCGATCGCAGCCCTCACCCAGTCGGCCGAAGCGAGATCAGAGCCTCCTAAACCCTCTCCCGCTGAGATTCTTGCATCTTCCGAATCTGGTTTAATGTCATCATTCATAAAATGTTCCGTATTATGTTTTCGCCATGGAAAGGCGAATCAGATGCCCGGTTCAATAAGACTACGAACGAACAATCGTATCCATAGGGTGTTTTTGAAAAAAAACTAAGAAAGCTCAAATACTGGTTTTTTGCTAAGAAAAATCAAAAAATTGGTAATCGCTCTAAGATGCAAAAATCAAAACAGAAACGGCAGAACACTACGTTCGATATCGTCGCGATTAAAGGTCATCCTCCCGATCAATGCGAATTGGCAGAAACGCCGTCAAACTAAAAACTAATGTCGTGGTCAAACCACACAATAAGATGGCCAGTCCGAGAACTGCAAATAGTGGACCCATGATCCCAATCATTCCACTTATCATCTGCTGGCCATTGACCCCGGCACATGCCAACAAGAACACACCTATCAGCAAAATTCCCCCCGCCCAAATAACGCCACGGGATGCCCCCTGATAATCACACCGACTCGGCGCCATATGGCTTCCGACACATAACACGAGGTAAACAAATGTCCAAAATCGCAACGTCGTTAAATTAGAGATGGCCACGATTCCTGTGACGACAGCCACCACCGAATCCCAGACTTGCAGAAGGGAAGAATCACTTGAAGTGGCGCGGGTCGATTCGGCAGCATTGACCGCGGCATCCGGGTAAAACAACCATAGTAAAATCGCCAGCACCGCAGATCCACCCATCAGCGGAGCGATACCAATAAACAGGTTGCCCATCTCTTGAAACCAATTGCCCGCTTCGAACGAATGCCTTACATACCCCAACCGCCCCGAATCTCGATCGGGCTCGAATAGTGCAACATCATCTATTCGATGTCCAAAAATCCGACACATGAATACGTGGCTCAACTCGTGAACTGGCGTCCCCAGCCACCCCGTCCAAAGCACGCTCTTCCAACCTAATCGCTCCGACATGCGTCGCTGGCTCAAATACTCAAACCAATGAATGACGATCGCGAATGCCACAAAGGGAGCCAATAGAATTAAAAATAGCTTGAACGACTCGACAAATAGGAAAATTACACCTTGCGCTAAAATAACGCTCGAAAGTGCCCAGGAACCAGCTCCGACGATCGGCAATAATTGACTGATTTCGGAAGTAAAATTTCCCAACGTTTCCTCACATAAAAAGGGGTCTCTGTTAACTTAGACCAAGCTCTGTTAGTTTTAATCTTTCGAACTAATGTGGACGATAGCAATAACGGGAGCTAACTCAGGCTTCACCAGACTTAATGGCCCTCTCCGGGCAACTTCAGTAGCCAAACGCATGAACCGAATTCGACAGAAAATCCAACGAGACGAGCTAAAACCGGGAGAGGTCTTATGCGACCATTGCACGGCTAAATGCTGTCAATATTTCTCGCTTGCCATTGATCGCCCTGCAACGGCACAGGCGTTCGGCTATATCCGCTGGTATTTGCTCCATGAATATGCCACGGTGTTCACAGAAAACAACGACTGGTTCCTTCTGGTACACAGTCCCTGCAAACATCTTGGCCAGGACTACCGGTGCGGCATTTATGAAACCCGTCCCCAAATCTGCCAGGATTATACAACTGCAAATTGCGAGTATGACGATGGGTATACCTTCGACCGGTATTTTGAAATGGCAGAGCAAGTCGAAGAGTACTCCAATGCTATTTTCAATGACTACCGCAATTTTCGAACCCCCAAACCAGGCCTTCCAGTCATCCAGTAACTTCCGACTCTTTTAATTAAAGTTCAACGTTTCATCACCTCCACTTTAACCCGCAGACTTGCGAAATGTCCAACCAATTGATTCAACCTCGAACACTCAGCGGCTTTCGGGATTTCCTTCCGGAGATGATGATCCCACGGGAAAAACTGATGGAGACCGCGCGACGGGTCTATCGATCCTACGGATTTGTTCCCATCGATACTCCTACTTTGGAGCTGTCTGAAATCCTCTGTGGTAAGGGAGGTGAAGAAACTGATCGGCAGATGTATCGATTTCAGCATGGCAAGCGCGATGTCGCGATGAGGTTCGATCTTACTGTTCCGTTAGCAAGATTCGTTGCTCAGCATCACAACGAATTAGGAATGCCATTCAAGCGTTACCATATTGGCAATGTTTGGCGTGGTGAAAGACCTCAAGCGGGAAGGTTTCGCGAATTTGCCCAATGCGATTTCGATACAATTGGAACCGACTCAATTGCCAGCGATATCGAAACGGTGCTCGTCATTAATGATCTAATCAGAGCCATCGGTTTTGAGCAATTTAAAATTCGCTTAAACAATCGGAAAGTCCTCAACGGGATTCTCGAAAAGGCTAATCTGGCGGAACACAGTGTTGCCGTTCTGAGAGCACTCGATAAATTGCCAAAAATTGGGCCCGAAAAAGTCCGTCTGGAAATGCTTGAAACAACCGGTGCTCCCGACTCGTCAATCGACCAAATTCTAATGCTCTCGCAAATCTCGGGTACCAATCGTGAGATCATCCAGCAACTTGGAGCACTGTGCGAGGGCAACGAGCTTGCCGAGCAGGGTAGAGCCCAGTTGTCTGACGTAATTGATGCCACTCAGGCTCTTGGACTGACAGAGAAAAACTTGGAAATAGATGTCTCAATTGCCCGCGGACTCGACTATTACACAGGGACGATCGTTGAAACATTTCTAACCGACCTTCCCAGTTTTGGCAGCATCTGCTCGGGTGGACGTTATGACAACCTCGCCCAACTCTATACGAAACAAAAACTTCCAGGAATTGGCGCTTCCCTTGGTCTCGACCGACTGCTCGCCGCGATGCAACAACTGGACTTAATACCTCCGACCAAGACGACGGCTGAAGTCATGATTGTTCAATTTGATAAATCCAAGCTCAGTGAGTACCTCAAACTTGCTACCAGCCTTCGCAGCCATGGAATTGCTGTGGAACTTTACCCCGAATCAAAAAAACTAAATCAACAATTTAAATACGCTGATCGACGCGGTGCCCGCGCGGTCATCGTGGCGGGCACCGACGAATTTGCATCTGGTATGGTGCAAATCAAATGGCTTGCGGACGGGACACAAACTGAACTTCCCCTGACTGACGAGGCGTCTGAAATAGCGGACTGGTTAAAGACTCGTTTCACCCAATAATGCCCTTACTTGGCAAATTGCAGACCCCCGTTAAACCGTTTTTGCAGATAATGGCGACTGAACGTCAAAGGAAACTACTTTTTCCACCCACTGAGAACTGAGTTCGCGGTTTGTCAGAACCACGCCAATTAAATAAACTATTGTTGAACGACCTAAAACCACTTTGATTTCGACCGACGAGATTCCTGAATGTACGAACAAACCGAGTACTTATATGCCTATGGCTTAATCGCAGCCTTCCTGCTTTTGGGCATGTTAGTGGTTTGTATCCCTCGGCCGCGAAAGAAAGGATTCATCGATCCGCAACAAGCCGAGAAAGAAAAGCGGCTTAAATTAAAAAAGAAAACCCAAATCAAAGCCGCTAAGAAAACCGAGAAGGCAAAAAAGAAGCGAGCAAAAGCCAACGCAAAAAAAGTCAAGCGCAAGTCCTAAGTCAGTTTTGGCGTTGGAATGATCAGGCGATCGATTAATTTTTCGTTCGTTTTGACCGAAGTGCGAGCCACCATACGCCCAGAAAAAAACCCATGACTCCGATGACAATCAGCGGCCGTCGGTAATCTGTCGATGCTTGCGTTTGAAAAGCACCGAAGGCAATGATTAACGCCCACAAGATCAGGCCTGTGAATACATACATGATGGCCCGAGATGATTTTGGCTGAGGTTTGGTTCGTTTTTCTGGTTCGCTCATAATTTAGCCGAATTCGGTTTGACTATCACACACATGATAACAGCAAACAAGTTTGCTCGTAGTGGATCACCTCTCGAGATAAGGCAGTGACCGTTAGCATAATTTCCTTTGATAAAACTCTTAGCGAAGTTACCAAACGCTGAGTCACTTTATCAATTCCTGCTTTGGCAATTCTGCCTGATGGCTTTGGTTGATCTTCGCTATCTCAATCGGCGCTGAACCAATTGAAAAATGATCGGCCGTCTGCAACATTCCGCGAACAATGCAATCTCCACGAATCTCAGCAGGAATCGGAAGCGTCGCCTTAAATGGCCCGGCTCCTACCGAAATCGTTTTGGTAACCCAAACTAGATCATGTGTCTTTTCATAGGTTCGTTGATATTCGCTTAACGATTCATTGCTCGGATCGTAATTCGCCCGGCGACGAGGCCGCTCTCGAAATCGATCACGGGGATAGGCTAATTCAATCATTAAATCCCCCGCTTGCTGAGAAACTCCAGACACCTGAATTTGATTTCCAATGACCGGGACGTGCTTCACTTGCAGTTCCAATCGATCTGGGCGCTTCAGGCGAAGCAACGGATCACCAATTAGTTGGATCAGTTGAGCATGCTCCAAACGTTCGAGATCTAAAAGCTGCGGAGCGGGACTAAACACTTGCCCCATCCCCTCGATCATCTCACGATATTTAGGATTATTCGCACTCCCTTTTACCATCCGCTGCTTTGAGAGCAGGGTCAGTTCACCAAGTGTTTCAACTTCACCATGGAAATATTCGTGAACCATTTCCAAAGACAACAAACTCATCGCATAAGGCATGGTGACTCGACTGCCACAGATCGCAGCAATTGGCCCTCCGTCCTGCCGCAGCATCGTTTCAGCAAGGCAATCAACGGGATGGTCCATCGCTCCTGTATAGCAGGCCAAAAACAGGGCGATTGGACTACCCTCAATACAATTGAGCTTCTGAACCGTCTGATTGTCGAGGATTAAATGGCTGCGATCAGGCATCCGCACACGATCAAGTGCTGTTCGACTTCCATGGCCAATGTAAATCCAAAACAAACAGCCTTCATTGAATCTCGATATTGCAACCTCAGAAAATCTTCGTGGATCTGGACAAAATGGACTGCACCAACTGCCGTAAGTCATGCTTGTTTCGTATTCGCTGGGCACCAAATCAGTAATAATTGTTTTTGTCGTTTGTTCGATAAGGCCATCGATCATTGAGCCAAATCCGCCAACGCCCGCGATAAAATTAATTCGCCGTTGCCACTGTTGTTTGCGAGATGGACTTTCGTATTTGATAATTCGTTCAATGTAATTATCAATCTCAGCCACTGTATCTAGTGGAATGCGACCGATCGAGAGATCTGGCAAACCATCCGAATTCAAATCTGCATACGGATTGTCAGTGGCAATTTCGGGATCTGAACCAAAAAGAACATTGACCCTCGCTTTCACGAAATCGGTTGGCACATTCAAATGGTTCCGATCGCCAACATCTCCAACGATTAAAACGTGTCTTAAGGAGCCTGATTTCGCAAACCAGCGGATCGTCTGCTTAAGCTCCTTAACCCCTAGCGGAGGCGCCACCATTTTTATGACATGGCCTTGCCGTTCTCGGTAGTCACACCATTTGAGCATCGTCCGTTGAAATGCAGCGGGGCAGACAACTAAAGTATCCGGGCTTGTTGTGGGAAAATCGCGAGCTTCCACATAGGACGAGAAGCCCAAAATCGCAGTAATCACAATTACAAACAAGCAACCGGGAATTCGCAACATCGCAACTCCGTTGTTGGAAAGGAAATTATATCGGCGTCTCAACCAAAGCGAGTTTGAAAGAAACAACGATTGAAAGCAAGACATATCTTGCGGAGTTTCGAAAGGCAGAGGAATGCCGCCGAATAACGACCAGCAATGTTCGGAAAGCCGCCCAAACCGTGAGAAACCTGTCGCTAAACTAAGCGCACCCTCTTAAATCGTTCAAAAAAAACAGACAGAAACATGTTCTATCAAATCGAGCCAGTCTCCGGGTGTAGCACTTTACTTGCCTTCAAGCAGATTCCCAGCAGGCTGATCGGGTTCGATTTTTGCATTTCCATCTTCATCGGCTGCAGGCTGAACTCCGCCTTCGATTGGCTCTTCCTCCCCTTTCAGTGGAGCTTCGGGTTCCTTTGCAGGCGGACGATTATCGGGAATCCCAAACAACATGGGACCAGCCCAAAAGAAAGGGTGCTGTGCATTAAGAACTGGATCCGTTTTTTTCATTCGCAACCGAGGTTCATTCTCGTAGTCTAAAACCGTTTCTCGGGTTTCCTGCCGGCTCTCCTTGATCGCTGTTTCCAGCCCCGACGATTCCTGCTTGGCAGCATATTTTCCAGTCAGGGTTAAACTCGTTTTGCCTCCAGTTGCCCAACGACTAATCAGAGCTGTTCGAGTCCCGGAAGCCATCAATCCTATGGAGGTCAAAAACAAATCATTTCCATTCAACTTGCCTCGCAATCCCGCGCCGCCATCAGAGTGAAAGCCAGGCAAAATCACATGTTCAGGCCCAGCCCAGGGAAGCGCCATCCAAGCTTCGATGGTAACGCCCGCTTTTCCCTGGTCAATTTGCATTGGGCTCATCGCGAGGGGAGCATTTTTCGTTGACTTGATTTCACTCCAGATCAAAAGTTGATCGAATAATGAAGCGAGGTAATTTGATGGCACTCGAATAGGCCTATCATACTGAATCGCGTCTGGAATTTCTTTACGCAGCGCTTCGAATTCATTTTTGGAAAGCTCTGCTTCCCCGCGTTGATTCATCCTTGCCGTGACTACGGCAGAACGTTCAATCGGCCGTGCCGAACGTTGAGGGCCGAAAGCTAGGAACAGAGTGGGAGAATACCTAACATTGACAATATCACTTAAGTATTTTTCATCATCCCCTTCGCCAATTGAAAAAATCTCAAACGGCAAGTACCAGAGAACACCATCGGGCACCACGACAAGCTCTTTTACGTCGCCCCAGTTCGCATCGCTCTTATCTCCAAACAACTTATTCTTCAAATCACGGGCCGAATCTTTCCACTCTTCATCTTGAAGGTTTTTAAGATCTAGTGCGGCTTCCATCAGCCCCGCATCTTTTAGCAATTTGGCAACACCTCGAAGTACCATTCGACCGTCACTTAACCCTACATACTTGATTGCTTTCGAATTTAGCAAAAAGATGTGGTACCCGCTCGAAGTCGCTAATGAAACCAGCGCAAGTTGATCCGGTCGCAGCAACCGCTGGAATTCTGAGACATTTTTCTGAGGGGGGAAAACCATCTCTGAAACTTCACGACGCAACGAATAACTCGCAAGTACGGCTTCTTGCGTTTCGGAAATAACCGCCATTTCGTCAAGCAATTTTCCCTGCTGAATTCCCTCAGGCGATCCCGGCTCTGGTTTAGTCGGCAAAGCTAATAATTCGGTTCGTATCAAATTAGCCCGATCGTACATCGCTTTATACTTTGGATTAGAATTGAGGAAAGCGGTGCGCTGCTCCCTCGCCGTTTGGCTAAGCGATTCCACTGGAGCGTGAAGCATCCACCGAAATGCCATTAATCGTCCCCCCAGCGGGAGGTAGGAGAAAAAGCGATGCCGGCGAACTAAATCGCCTACCTCTAGCGCTCGTTGGTGGTTCATTCGGCCAACCACAAGATCAAACCAGCGTTCCATTGGCCCCACATGCGAGGAAGCTAAAAACGCCAGAGCCTCCATCGGATCGGTCTTCCAATCCAGATCCGTTGGATCTCTTAGGAGCGCAGAGTACAGCAATTCACCTTGACGCTGGGTAATACTGCCGGAAACAACTAATTGATCAGCTAAACCAAGCTGATAAAGCCAGCGTGATCCTTTTTGAAAATGCTTTAACGCTGCCACCAAGGAAGCAGATCCCTTACGAAAGTCCCCCTGCAAGAACTGAATCACCGCAGTCACGTATTTAAGACGCGCACTAACCACAGCATTTCCTAGTGAATTCCGAGTACTAATCGGACCATTTGCCTCGCGTAGTACCACTGCCGCAGAGCGGGCGTCGCCCGCTTCAGCAAAACAATCAGCAAGTTTTACAATTAACGAAGCCTGCATCAGCCTTGCCTTATTAAATGCAGCCCACTTAATGGCATTTTGAAGCGGCGCGTAGGCTGATTTAACTGTCATCAAATGAATTGTTGCGCCGTAGTTCAGGGACTCTTCGACCAAATCATACTGCCCAAAAATTCCAGCCGAACAACTCGCCTCCAAGGCAAGGTCACCAGCCACGGAGTAGTTCTCCGTTACTGACGCAATTTGTGCCATCTCCAATAACGCAACAGGAGTTAGTGAATGATCCATTCCATTCAACTGAAGCGATGTATTAAGCGTTCGCGCGGCACTCTCCCACTCCTCCATCGACGCTTGAGCAATCCCCAACAGAACACCGTTATAAGCACCCATGACCGAACCGTTCCCAGCCCCGGCAACGGAAAGCCCATTAATCAATTGATTCGTAAAGGGATCGTATTTTGAAATTGCACCTTTGATGAACCTTCGACGATGTAAACAAAGCGCGGTACACCGCATAATCTCTGCCACATCGACTTTATAAATCTCGGCATTGTCAACAACACCCCCATCTGAGAAAGCGCGTTCAGAATCTAAACGACCAAACAACATCGAAAACGCATTAGGCACTCTCGCAATTGATGTTCTTCGTTTAGGCTGACACCAATTTATCTTTGCTTGAACGAACGCATTGTTATTGGCAGGAATTACCTGGGGGATTTGCAAACGCGATTGCCAACCTTCGGCTTGATAGGACAAATATAGCCGCAGCGCTTGCTCATAGTTGTTCACGGCCGCTGCATAATCGCCCATATGAAAATTACACTCACCCATCATCGTGAGGTAACAAACCGAGTCTAGAAATCGACGCGTTCCAAACTTGTAGGCAGAGTTGTAACCACGGCTAAATCGCTTATAGGCATCCTGATAATCGGCAGCAAAATACTCTGCGTTATTGGCAAAATTTATATAGTAATCCGCTTTGGGAAGACGCCCAGTTTGGCCAACAACGGGTGAACTCCAACTGAACATACCAATTGCCAAAAGGACAAACCACACGATCGGTGTCTGACATGAGCGTAAGTAATCCCACGAACTGCCGCGAAACCCCACAGCTTGCTCTGTTAACTGCTTCGATTGCATCATGAATTACTCCAAAGGAAAAACGCAATGGGTCACTTATCAACGCACCGGACGTAACGACTCTGCAAGCGAATGACGCCAGCCATCAGGATAGGCTTGCATACGACAACCCTCTAGTCTTTTTCGAACCTCTGACGGTTTTAGATAACTCTGATTCCAAAAAACTGCTATCACAATTTCGAGATGCGAGCCCAATCTTAGGCCCCCTTGATCAGCGATGAAGGTAACTTAAAGTCAATCCCATCTTAGCAGTTCGCCTAACCAGCCACAAAATATTAAACAGGGCAATCTAGGAAGCAAGTGTCCACCAAACCTCAACGGTTGTAATGATTTTTCTAGATTTGTTCCAAAGTCTACCACCTGTCGAGACGATAGAGTTTGTAACGGTTATCCCGCGGATGTGATGCTGTGATATGAAACCGCGGCACCGAAATATGGAGTTTTCCAACAGATGTATTCTCGAATGAAATCAAGAGCTCTCAGTTTACTATTATGCGGCGCCGCGATTATCTCGGCCGTTGCTTCCACCGGTTGCCAAATGAGCATCGCCGGTCAAACGCTGCCAAGTGCGTATTTCCTCCGGGATGACGTACAGTATTTCGCGAAAGGTCCAGAGTTTAAACTCTCGCGAGAAGCTGCAGCGTTAAAAGAGGCGAGAGCAAACGAAAATCGAAACCGGTAAATAGGCCAAAGCCAGATCTTCTGGCTACCGATAGGTCTAGCGAAGCGTTCACATCGCAGCAGCCCGTCTTCATGAGCAATCAGTTGGCGGGTTTTTTATTAACTGCAATCCCCATGTATCGTTTTCAAACCGGCAACCACTTTTTCCCAACCGTACCGCTCAGCTGCGCGGTACGATTTTTCATGCGCTTCTCGAAACTGAGTTAGAACTCGAATTTGTGTCAGCGTAATTCTTCTCAGAGGATGAGAGGGCTACAGTGCCCACAATTGCCAAATAGGTATCCCAAGGATCACCGCACCGACTACTGATGCCGTTAAGCTCACTAGGAGCACCGCACCACTGGCGATATCGAGCGCGTTAGCAACGTTGTGATCTGCTTGGTCCGTAATCGCTTTGGCCAGCGACTCAAGACTACTATTAAAAAGCTCCGCAGCCATGACTGCACCGACACAAAGTACCAGTAAGGAAATCGAGATCGGCGCTAGACCGATCCAGACTCCCGTTATTAAAACGACCACTGCGATCGGCACATGGATAATAAAACTATTCAGGCTATTTGGCGATTGAGTGCCCTTCAGCCCCAGCCAAAGGCCTCGAAACGATATTTTAAACTTTTGAGCCCAACGACGATTCGAATATATATCGCCTGGCGAATTGACATTCCGATCGTTAACCATCTCTACTCCAACCAGCCAGAACTGGCCGGTGGAATCGCTTTTCCACCTGGCCGGAATAATCGAGCACGGCTGCCAAATCGAGGTTCGAAACCGAATCGGAAACTTAAATTATCGCGGCTAACATCATAGATTGCCCCAAACTGCCATAAGAACGATTCACCAATGTAAATCAGATTAAGACTTTCTCCAATATTTCCGGTTTCACCAAAATCAATCTGGCTGCCACCCTTAAAGCCCCATTTTTCACTCATCCGGTAAGTAACCGCCGCAGATAATATATTGCTGCTCAGCGGGCCTTCGATCATTCGATAGCCCAGATATAAATTACCAACCTCTGGACGACTGAAATTAGTACCAAAGCTTGCCGTTCTTAAACCCTGAGAAAAGAAGTCAAAATATCCGTCAGAGACGAAAGAAAAACGATCTCCAATATGCCAGCGAAAATCATAATCAAACATCCCAAAATCCGCGCCGTTATTATCGCGACTGGCATTAGGAAATAAGATCGCTTGCGTATCGAACGTAATCCAATCGACAATCCGCTGTTTTCCAGGCATCCCGCGTTTGGTTTGCCATCTCTGCCGCACTCCAAATTTAATTGCCGATAAATCATCAGCAATTTCTGAGGAAGCAGCGGTTACATTCCCCTGCATCCCCGAACGCATGGCAAAATACCGCTCATCATATCTGACATCAACAAAATTTTTCCCAATCGGATTGTTGGACAATCCAAATGCCGTTTTTCCAAACCGACGCCGAAACGCTTCCTGGGAATCGTCATCGAGGTGATCATAAAGCGGCAAATCACTCATGTCTTGCGATGAAGCGGAGTAAAACGCGTCCATGTCAAAGCTGACCTTATGAGCCAAACCGTTAACGTTCCACAGGACACTTTGCACCGCCGGATCAACTCGCCAAACGGGAAGACTGGCACGAATTCCTGTCTGCCCATACCCTCGCAGCGAATCATTGCCTTGAAGATCTTCCTGCCAGTAACTTAGGTCACCCAGTAGATAAGGCACTACTTTGACAGGTCCAACCTGGACTGGAAAATCGAGCTCATTGCGGGTGCCAAATTTCATCCCGTCATAGGTTCGAATATCCGTGTCATTTACATTGGTTTCCCAAGCGAGAAAATTAAAATCTTCTTTCTCGCTGATATCCTCAGGCTCGCTCGCCCGCTTCATTCTTACGTACCCAGCTTGCGAATGACTATGCCAGATCGCTCGGTTATTAAACAACGGTTGCCCAAGCACAAAATGCTCTGCGCGAACCCCCGAGGTTTGTGTAAAAAATCCGTTCAATTGAAAATCAACAGTCAGGTTTTTGGATTGTGTTCCTTCGTTTCGCTCCAACCAAAAACCTGTGGTGTGATCTTTATCCGTATCCCACTCCACCTCGTAATACTGCTCCAGAAAGTTCCTGTCAGAGATGTAGCCGATCTCAGCGCGAACCACCGTTCCGGTAATTAAATCTTGTCGATGCTGGAACCAAATTCGCCCACGTGGATTTTTTTCAGGAGGAATATCTCTTCTTTCCAGTCCGAGATTGTCCTCGCCTTGATCGTTGATAAACCAACTTCGGTTCCGTCCCTTTACTTTCCCCCGGTAACCGAAAAAAGAATCTTTCTCATAGTCCAATTCAGAACCAAAGCCGACACCCCGGTCACTCAGATAATCCAAAATCCCGATCCACTCGCGTGTTCCATTAGCAGGCTTACGCAGACCAAGGACCTGTTCCATATTCCAGCCCGTCTTGATCTGAAAACCAAAAATCCGGTCATTTCCGATTCCAAATCTATCTAAATAAGGAGTTGAATCGCCCAGGCTGGACCGGAATCTTGGCCAGGCGAAAACAGGAAGTCCTCCAACGTAAACACGATTTTGCTGAGCGTCGACAACGTACTCATCTTCAACCGAAAACAATCCAGTTTGCGGATTCACTGTCTGAAGCATGGTATCCGGATCGACAACCGGTATTTCTTTTCCTGAAAGACCAATTCGCTCCGATTGGATCCAGTATTTCGGTACGCCGAGTTGACTGGACGTGAATGCCGAACCAAACGCCTGCAAGTTGTTCTCATCATATTGCTGGACAACATCAGCTTTAAGCCTGATGGTTCCCTCAAAATCCGGTACCTTGGCCGTCAACTCTGCCTTTAAGATAGTTCCTTGACGTGTCGTTGCATCGTAGAACATACGCTCTGAGTAGATCGTTCGACTGCCCTTGGAAAAGATCACATTCCCTTCGAGATAAAACTGATCTCGCTTTGAACCATCCGGCAACAAGGTTTGCCACTGAACCATATTATCAGCAACAATATAGAGTTTCCGATCACGATCCCCTTTAAAAGGCTCAGCTTCAGCAATTAACGGACTATCAATTACAATTCGAATCCCTCCAACAGCCGTCGTAATTCGCTCGTTTGGGTTCTTGGGATTAGGAGCGCTGCGTGTATTTAAATCGCCGCTCGAGTCCCGACCCGTGATCTGTATGTTTAATTGAGGTGTTTTAATTCCTCGCGCGGAAGACATATCCTGCAACAATACCGATGGCTTTGGGGAAGTGGAAGGCTCGATTAAAGGGGGTTGAAACTTTGGTTCGACTTGTTGAATTCGACCGGTTTGCGGTGAGACAACAATTGTCTCTTGGGGAACCATCAATCCAACGCGGCGAACAGATAAATCCAAACCATCTCTCAAAACGGATTGGAATCGATCGTAGATGACTGGCAAATCATCGAGATCTTGGCTCAATGCGTTTCGGTCAAGATCGACAGTTTTCGTTGTAAAAAACCGGCCCAGCCATAGATCGTCGACAATTTGATCTGCCGATTCACCAACAGAATCATGTGCAGGCCCTTTTCGATCGAGTTGAACCACAACATTGCCTTCCAAATAAGCAATGATTTTGTACCCTTTGGACTCCGCAGGAATCCCCTCGGGCGACTCAACATAAATAATAGCTTCATCCGAAGACGCACTCACCGAACCTTGGGTAATCAGCACACCCCCGGAAATATGCAAGACTTCAAATTGTCCAGCCTGCCAACGCGAAACTTTTCCAGACGACACCGATATTGGATTGTCAGCAGAGGGACGGGGATACGAAACTTGCTTCGCCTGAACGCTTGTCGTATCTAAAATAACCCCAAGTATTAGGACGCTTAGAAAAATCAGTGTCATCCTGATTCCACCAAGACAAACTCTCCGACTGCGCGCGTAAGAGGACGCACGGGAAATTGCTATCCAAGGTTTTCGATTATGGTAAAACAAGCTCAAGTCAAATGAACCGCTAGTCGATGATTTTGATACGCGTTACTCGACCCCGTTTTTTCTGGAACGAAAAAAAATCGAAACGGCAAAACTCACCGTCCGTATTGCGCAGAAATAGGGTGCGGGAGTATAGAAGGGTGGGCAGGGAGCAACAAGCCGGAAAAATTGCGGAAACCACCGCCCATCTCTCAAAGCCCCCATCAAAACACTCGATTTTTACCGTGTTCGCTCCAACACTTCGGAGTGCTATCGCTTAAACTGATAGCACTCTAGATACGCCACTTCCTCTTTCGCCAGCAGACATCGGCCGTGAACAACTTTCTCTCCCTCAAAATTCCTACAGCAATCAAACCTATTCTGTGTGATGAAGCGTTCAGTAACTACGCTCTGTCATCAACTGACCCGCAGGTTAAAGTTGAACTGGCTAGACTAACACTAGGCGACTGCTTTCCCTTGGGGATCAAAGACGACTCAATGGCTCAATGCTGTTTGTCAGGGCTCTGGTTGCTTCACAATTTCCTCGACGAATCTCATGAAATCAGCCAGTCTATTCACTCCCGGGAAGGGAGCTACTGGCACGGGATCATGCATCGCATGGAAGGTGATTATTGGAACAGTAAATATTGGTTTCGCAAAACGGGAGACCATCCGTGCTTGATAAATTTCCTTGGCACCTCTTCATGGCACCCAAGTGACTTCACCGATCAATGCGAAGCTCACAAAGAAGTAGACGAACATTTGTCGCCGGCACTCCAAGAAATCGCTGTCGCCGAATGGAACGCTTTGTTTGAATACTGCTACGCACATGCATCAAGCAACTGATAAAATCAACTCCTACGTCGACTCTATCTTCTTAGCAATAGAAGCCTACCCCATCGGAACGCTTTCATTATCAACCCTTATGAGATCGCGGTGTCACCGTGGCACGCCCGATCGAATAGTAGGTAAATCCTAATTCAGCCAACTGTACTGGATTATAGAGATTCCTGCCATCAAAAATCACCGGTGCCTTCATCGCTGACTTAATTTCTTCAAAATCAGGATGACGGAATACGTCCCATTCGGTATTGATCGCCAGTGCATCAACTCCAACAAGTGCATCCATTGATTGCTCAGCGTATTCGACTTTATCCCCCAACTCTGATTTGACATTTTCAACCGCTTCGGGATCAAAGACACAAACCGTCGCTCCACGCTCTAATAATTGCTCAATCATAACGAGCGCAGGTGCTTCCCGAATATCATCAGTCTTTGGCTTGAAAGCCAAACCCCAAACCGCGAACCTGAGGCCGTTTAAATCGCCTCCAAAATGCTGGTCTACTTTGTTGGTCAATACAAATTTTTGCCTGTCATTTACCTGATCGACCGCATCCAAAATTGTCGGGGGCAAGTCATTTGCTTTCGACATCGACGCCAAAGCACGTACATCCTTGGGGAAACAACTTCCACCGTAACCAACCCCTGGAAAAAGAAACGAAAAACCAATTCGCTGATCATGACCAATGCCGCGTCGGACGTCATTGATATCACCCCCCATTTTTTCACTCAGATTTGCCATTTCGTTGATGAAACTGATCTTGGTCGCCAACAATGCATTGGCGACATATTTCGTCAACTCGGCACTCTCAGGTGACATTGAAAGGAAAGGCTTGTCAGTCCGCAGAAAAGGAGAATACAGTTCATTCAGTATTTCTTTTGTTTCTTGCTCACGCACACCAACAACAACGCGGTCGGGATACATAAAATCCTGAATCGCAGCTCCCTCTTTTAAAAACTCAGGGTTACTGGCGACACGATAATGGGCTTGGTTCAATTCAAATAAGCGATCGTAAATTCCCTTGTTAGTTCCAACAGGTACAGTACTTTTCGTTACCACTACCGTATCGGCGTTAATAAAAGGGGCGATCCCGGCAACGACACTCCAGAGTGCTGACAAATTTGCGGAGCCATCCTCTCCTTGTGGAGTTCCGACAGCGAGATAGACAACTTTAGCTTTCGTTACAGCGGATTCTAAATCGGTGGTAAAGTGCAAGCGACCGGCTTTATGGTTGCGTTGCACCATTTCGGTCAATCCCGGCTCGTAAATTGGAATGATTCCTTCGTTCAACCGATCAATTTTCCCTTGATCGATGTCGACGCAAGTTACATTGTTCCCACTTTCCGAAAAACAAGTGCCCGAGACCAGCCCGACATAGCCCGTCCCAATCATCGCAATATCCATAGAGTCGCCACTTTAAATTCTTGACCAATTAGACAACAAAAATGCTTGCCGCACTCTTGAAAATAAACAGTTGGATAATAGTTAAGGGCCAAACTTCCGAGAAGTCATTACCACAATCAAATTAGAAACCCAGCAAACTCCCTAAGCTGATTGTTCCGATTCCAACGATTAATTTTCGTTTTCTTGCGAATCATCGTCAGGCTCAGAAGAGGTAGAATCCACTTCACTGACCGGCGGAGGCAAAACTGATTCTGGAGATTCACTCTCCGGCTCGTCGCCTAATTCATCTCGAGGAACTACTGCAATAACTGCTAAGGAATCTCCCTCATCCAGCCCCATGATTCGAACGCCTTGAGTGTTTCGACCAATCGTACTTACATCCGCACATTTGATCCTTTGGATTTTCCCGCGGGATGTCATCAACAACAACTCATCGTCGTCATTGACCGACTTAACGCCTATCACTCGTCCATTACGTTCTGTTGTTTTAATATCTCTTAGCCCTTTTCCACCACGCTTTTGAGTGCGATAGCGTGAACTGCCACTGCTGGAATCACCCTCGCCTCCGTCGGCTTCCTCCCCAGTCGTTGAGTTCGCACCAAACAGGGTGCGTTTGCCATACCCTTTTTCGCACGCAGTCAGCAACGTTGCTTCAGGGTCTGCGACTACCATTCCCACGACTTTGTCATCCGGCGATAACGATATCCCCTTAACTCCACTGGTATTCCGCCCCATCGGTCGCGCATCCGATTCACGGAAACGAATCGCCATTCCCGTTTCAGTCGAAAGTACAATTTCATCACCGGCTTTGGCAACAAGCACATCTATAATCTCATCGTCTTCTCTCAACTTGACAGCGATAATGCCACCATTCCTCGGCCTGCCATAGGCCGAGAGCGGAGTCTTCTTTACAAGCCCGTTCTTCGTCGCCATGACGAGATAGTGTTCTGCGGCGTCAAAATCTCGAATTGCCCGACAGGAGGCGATTGCCTCCCCGTCATCGAGTTGCACAATATTCACAATCGCTCGCCCGCGACTCTCGCGACTTAACTGCGGCAACTGATGAACTTTCCGCCAATGCACAATCCCCCTGGTTGTAAAGAACAACAGGTAATCGTGCGTACTGGCAGCAAAAATATGTTCGATCGGATCTTCGTCTTCGCTCTTCGCTCCCTTAATTCCCTTGCCACCTCGTCGCTGTGCCCGATAAGTACTGACAGGCGTCCGTTTGATATAGCCGCGATGGCTTATCGAAACGACCATATTCTCCTCTTCAATCAGATCTTCAAGATCGATATTGCGAACTTCCTCGTGCGACAAGACAGTACGTCGTTTGTCCGCATGCTTCCGCTGGATTTCTTCAAGATCCTCACGAATTATCAGATAGACGTTTGCATCGTCCGACAGAATCCTGAGATATTCCTTAATCTCCTCCAATAGCTTCGCATGCTGACCACCGAGCTTTTCTTGCTCAAGATTAACCAACTGCCCGAGTGTCATCTTCAGAATCGCATCCGCCTGAATACCCGTCAGATGATAAACATCGGATTCACCGCGCTCCTCCTGGAACACACTAAACCCATCTTCACCAAGCGCTCTCTGCATCATCGAGGCAGGACACTCAATACCCATCAACCCTGCCTTAGCTTCCGCCTGAGTCTTTGAGCTACGTATGATCTTGATAATTTGATCGATATCCGCAAGCGCCAACAACAAACCTTCAATGGTGTGCTTCTGGCGCCGGGCACGATTCAGCAAAAACTGAGTGCGACGACGGATTACTTGAACGCGATGTCGCAAGAATTCAGTGAGGAAGTCTTTGATCGAAAGCTCTCGCGGCTTTCCATCCACCAATGCCATGAAGTTCATGGAAAAAGATGTTTGCAACGGTGAAAACTGATATAGCTGATTCAAGACCACTTCTGGATCAGCATCACTCTTAACTTCAATCTCAAGCTTAACCGGTTCTTTCAGATCACTAAGATCCTTGATCCCAGAAATACCTTTGACTTTATCGGTTTTGACCAGCGTCGCAATCTTGTCAACTACGCCGTCACGCGTCTGCTGAAACGGCAACTCAGAGACTACGATTTTAAAGCGATTCTTTTTGTTGGAAATTGGCTGAATCTCGCATTCAGCCCGAACGACGATCGTGCTACGCCCCGTCCGGTAAGCTTTAATTACCCCGGCCGTACCGCAAATCGTGCCGCCAGTAGGAAAATCAGGCCCAGGCAAAACACCCATTATCTCGCTGATGGTGCATTCAGGATTCGCAATTACAATCTTTAGCGCCTCACAAACCTCGCCCAAATTATGAGGCGGGATCGAAGTCGCCATACTAACAGCGATTCCGCTGGAACCATTGACGAGCAAATTAGGGAACTTACTTGGCAATACCGAGGGCTCCATCCGCCGTTCATCATAAGTTGGTGTGAAGTCAACTGTGTCCAACTTCAAATCTTCCAACATCAAAGCAGCGACAGGCGACATTCTCGCCTCGGTATACCGCATCGCCGCCGGGGGGAGCCCGGCAATCGAACCAAAGTTACCCTGCTTATCCACCAGCACATGCCGCATGTTCCATTCTTGTGCCATCCGCACCAACGTTGGATACACGATGGACTCTCCGTGCGGGTGGTAATTACCGCTGGTATCACCAGAAATTTTCGCGCACTTCACCCGGGAAGAACCGGGCGTCAAGCTAAGATCATTCATCGCCACGAGAATTCGTCGCTGGGACGGCTTCAATCCATCGCGCACATCTGGCAGTGCCCGCGAGACAATGACGCTCATTGCATAGGTCAGATAACTAGACTTAAGCTCGTCCTCAATCGGCATTTCAAGAAACGATTCATTGCTATTTAAACCGCTGCCACCGCCGTCTTCATCCGGCTCCCGTGAGTCAGTCGACAATTTCTCCGCCTTTCAACATTATTTAGCTACGCAGATGATTGCTCGGTCGAGCAGGATTCAATAATGAAACTCAAGTAGCATTTCGAGCAACTTGACGTCTCTTTCCCACCAAATGGTTGAAACCTGACCAAGCCAGGCACGAACCGCAAAAACCCACTTTACATGATCAGCAAATAAACGAGGGAAACCCCCAAAAACCGCTGTTTTCACCGCTTTTTTTTACGGCGAATCGGATAGCGGAATTCTACCAAAATCGACCACTTTTAACAACGTGCCAAGGTCACTTTCAGCTCTTTAAAAACCGCGGTTTTTAAAGGGCATTTCCGACCTAAGATCGGGAGCTTTCTCGGGTTAAACTTGACGATTCGATAGTCTTCTACCAACAATGGGTTACCATGGTTCGTCCATTGACCGGATTCCCAATGCCTAAGCCCAAAATCAATCTTCGAATTTTGAATGAGAGCATCCTCAGTCGATTCGAACAGATTGAAGGATATCCTTCGGATTCCGGACGGCTCCCATTGGACTCAATGGGACGCGCAGATTCAGCGCACTCAATTCCGCGTCTTTTCTTAAACTTAGACACAGCCACTCTGCCTGAATCAAAGCCCACGCAAGAGGCTCAACGTAAAGTCTTACGTCAGGACATCAGTCCTACACTAACTCATCGCGTTTCGTGCAAAGAGGGTGATATCTGGCTGGCAGGTTCCGCCTTGCTATGCAGTTGCCCTGACTGCAACGCTCCAATGACTATTCGTGTCTGGCTTGGACTTGCGGATTGCTGGCGTTGCCAGACGAGCATCTCGCTCACTGAAGAGCAAATTCACGCCGTCAACAAACTTACCCAAAAGACAATTCCCAAACGCAGTTCTGCATTGCTTCCTGTTCCCATGCCAGCCAGAAAGACGATCGGACTTCCACTAAAGGTAACTCAGCAAGCACGAGAATCGACCTCCGTGCCCCGCTGGTCCGAAGATGAGCTTGAATCACTTAGCCGTACCTCCTCCATTGCCAACTTTGTTCGCAATGGATTTGTAGGAACCCCCGCTTGGCTCATCAGCTTAATCCTTCATGTCATTGTTATTTTGATTTTAGGATTAATCGTGTTTCGCGACCAGCCTCTTCCGCAACCCACCATTATGCTGTCCACCTCTCTTAGTGCAGATGATCGCCTTGGCGGTGATATTCAATTTGAAAATCCAGCCAATGATATGCGAGACGATTTCAAAATAGCCAGTGAAATGACGAAGGGTGAAAATGAATTAAGACAATTCATGGAAAAGGCAAACCGGGATGCGAAATCACTCCAAAACGATCCGATTCCCATTGCCCCCTTGAAAGACATCGAGCGTGTTAGGCAGAACATTACCACCAACCCAGATCGTAGGATGTCATTTGAGGCTCGCGACCCTCGGATTCGCTCAGAAATCGTTCGCAGAGAAGGTGGCACAACTCTCACTGAAGCGGCCGTTGCGCGAGGCTTACGATGGCTGGTCTCAGTACAAAATAGCGATGGAGGCTGGAGCTTAAAGAATTACTCGAATCACCATAAACCAAATAACGCCAGCGACATCATGGCGACCTCACTCGCTCTGCTGCCGCTCCTCGGAGCTGGCCAGACCCACGAATTTGGCATTTATAAATCGAATGTCGCAGCTGGACTGTCATGGCTGATCAAACGTCAAAAATCCAATGGTGACCTGCGGGCTGGTTTTGCCGGACAGGCAGGGATGTACGCCCACGGGCAAGCTTCAATCGTACTTTGCGAAGCCTATGCGATGACCGGCGATCAGGCATTTCAACAGCCCGCGCAAAACGCAATTCAGTTCATTGAATCAGCTCAACACAGTAAAGGAGGTTGGCGATATCAACCAGGGCAGCCGGGAGACACCAGCGTTTTCGGATGGCAGATGATGGCACTTCAAAGTGCTCAAGCACCCAATATCGATCTTGAGATTAACTCCTCTACACTCAAACTGGCCGACTATTTCCTCGATCAAGTTTCGGCTACAGCTAGCTTCGCTGCCCGGCGGAACAAGCGACTGCCTACCGGTTCTGCCTACGCTTACCTTCCCGGAAAATCTGCTACCCCTGCAATGACGGCGGAAGCCATCCTCTGCCGTATGTATCTTGGCTGGAAAAAAGACGATCCCAGACTTTCCGTTGCGGTAAAATGGTTGATAGACGACCATCTTCCGAGCAAACGAAACCCTAACCTCTACTATTGGTATTATGGCACGCAGGTCATGCACCACTATGGAGGGGAACCGTGGGAAAACTGGAACCGCAAGATGCGTGAACTCCTTATCTCAACACAAAACACCCGCGGCTCAAATGCGGGGAGCTGGGATCCTGGAAAATTCGAATGGGGCTCTCAGGGCGGGCGCATTTATACGACAGCACTCGCCGTTTGCACATTGGAAGTTTACTACCGCCACCTTCCCCTATTTGATCCTATCGGGCTAAACTCAGAAGACGAATAAAGATTCTTGCAACACCTCTGGAACCCCATGCACCCGTCACCAGCGAATTTACCGGCTCGACAATGGTCTCTTCAATCGACCACTCTTCGTTTCACCCGAGTCCCCACCGTGATGGGTATCGTAAATGTGACGCCCGACAGCTTTTCCGATGGCGGATTATTCATTGAAACAGATCGAGCAATCGACCATGCGCTGAAACTGGCCTCCGAAGGTGCGGGAATTCTCGATATTGGCGGCGAGAGCACACGGCCTTATAGCCAAACAGTCGATCAAAAAGATGAACTCGAACGAGTAATTCCTGTCATTCGAGGCCTTGTCAAACAAACCGATGTTCCTATTTCAATCGACACCACCAAAGCAAGTGTTGCCAAAGCGGCCATGGATGAAGGGGCGCAAATCATTAATGACGTTACGGGGCTCGAAGGCGATCCCAAAATGATCGATGTCGCACTCAAATCTGGGGCGGGGGTGTGCGCAATGCATATGCAGGGAACACCGCAGACAATGCAAGATAGCCCGAGCTATCTAGACGTTGTTCAGGAAATCCATGCTTATCTGGCGAAACGGAAAATTCATTTACTCGACGCGGGCATTTCAGTTGAAAAAATATGCCTAGACCCCGGAATTGGATTCGGCAAATCCCATCGCCATAATCTCGAACTGCTAAACAAGTGTGAACAGTATCTTGATCTTGGCTGCCCAATCCTCATCGGGCATTCACGAAAAGGCATGATCGGAAAAATTCTTGGCGATCCGGATGCGAATCGCGACTCAGCAACCATGGCAATTACACTCATGCTGGCCCGTAAAAAAATCCAAATTGTACGCGTTCACGAAGTAGAGGAAACGGTGCAAGCACTCAAGACATTCGCCGCCGTTGGAGGAATCGATGGACAAATCTCACTGCCCACCGAAAATCAATGAGACCATAACGACTACTCGATGAAACTCTTTAGCAGTACCGCCCGATCAACATTATGATTTTTACCGGGCTCAAATGAGACAGGGATCGATCGGTCGAGCAAGAAAAATCCACGAGGCCGATACACATCACCAACCTGACTTCCCGCTTCAACACCTCTGCCTTTGTTCAACTTCAATTCGCCGTTCGCGTCGGTCTCAAAATAACCAACCGTAATCCAGATAGCAAACACACTGGACCTGGTTGTCACAAGGTTCCCCAATCGCTGCCGCATGTTGTTTCTAAAATAGGCGGAACGTTGATCAAAATTAGAATTGAAAAAATCAAATACCGGCAATTCCGAATCAGAATTTGCATAATCACCACTTGGTAACCGAAACAACCCACATTGACTTGGCATAACATCGTAGCCAACTGGTGCGCGATTCGCCGCAACCGCGGGTCGATAAGGATTTCGAAACTGGTCCGTCACCCCGCCATCTCGTGATCTCACCCAATCTTCAAACTTGAGATCAGTTGAGTACCCTCCCATCACACTATTCCAAACTTCAGGGTCTAACACTGTATTAATATTGACTTTCCCGGGATAGCGATAATTCGATATCCCATCAAACGGTGCAGCAAAACCAAACGAAATTTCATGATCGTCATCATTGAAAGTTGCGGGGTTAACATAGGTTTCTGTACCGGAAAATCTTGACGGAACTTCAACAAAGTCGAGAAGCCGGTGCAAACCAGGACCGAAAAAACTCTCCTTCACTTGGTCGGCGTGAAAATTCAATAAATGCGGATACTGAGAAGCATAACTCTGACACTCAACGTTGGGATAGTCGGACTGAAAATCATCCTGCTGCATTGGCTTGAAAACATTTCGCCGGTTCCCGTCGAAGGCATCAGCTGGCATATCAAAAACCCGTGTCATCCAATAACTTGATGTATAGGGTACGTTGACCAATTCCAACTGGCTAACGTATGGACGGTTACTCCATGTCAACCAGCAAAAAGGTTCTTTGTTACGATCAAATTTTAAATCTTCAGAATCACGATAAGCAGCATTCAAGCCACCAAGTGACTCGATCAAATTCCAACTCAGTACATGGCTGTCCAGCAGATCAAAAAAATTATCGCAAGCTTCAGGCGCTGGATAATTACCTAGCCCCTGTATTCCATCGTGATCGCTTTTAAACAACAGCCGATTTCGTTTAGAAGTTTGCCCGTAATCGCCCGCGCTTCCCCTGCGCTCGTGAGTTCCAAACCGCATCGCTCCGAGTCCTTCATTCATATTTGGGTCTGCATTCGCTGAATTGACATTCACGCCATTGAAGGCAAACAAATCAATGGAACACGTGTCGATTGTCCGATAGGGATTTGAGGTTTTATTAAAGGCAAGCAGGGGATTTGCCAATCGCTGCAAATGGACGACGCGGTAAGGCTTACGCTCATCAGCATCGGCATCCGCAAGACCATCGTGCTGCAAATACTTTTCGTAGTGAGCTGGATCGAGCCGCTTATCAATGGGCTCATCAAAAGCGTAGTCAACTGGCGTGCCCGGAGTCGTCACATTTTCCGTAAATTTCAATCCGTCTGCGACAGGCTCGAGTCCAATCGGCGCCCCACCGGCAATCGTGCCGACCCCCTTCAGCCCTGCATAACCCTCGATTGGGTCACTCACGCCAAGTTCCCGTTCCCAACCACCATCGTTTAGACCAATCGGCAAATTAACCGCGGAACGAGTAAACTTTTTCATTTCGGAATCAACGGGGTCCCATTGCACAATTTCAATCTGCTCGTTCGCGGGATCCAAACTTATTCGGCGGGTTCTATTCTGAAGCTCATCTGCCTCCAATGCCTCTGGCGTAATTCTCCGACCGAAATAATTATCAAACCTCTGATCGACTTTCTGCCCCGCAGTCCCAACAACTGCATAACGACCGGGCCCTACGAAACCGGCTTTAATGTCATCCGCAGGGAAATAAACCTCCGGCCCGACATCGACGGTAAACGACGGACGTTTGAAATAAATTCTCCTCACCGGAGTGACCGACTTACCGTTTGGATTACGTGATGCATCGTCAGGGTCAAGCGTTTCCTCGTCCGTTTCAGTGACAACCAGTCGCCAAACGGGACTGGTTCCATCGGGAGACGTCTTTTGCAGATCGACCCCATTCAAACCCGCGTCGTAAAGTTCACGGGGCCGAACTTGATTCGCATCGTTCATGACCCATGGATTATACAGCTCGAAAAATGCAGATACTTTCGGAACCAAATGACTGTCAAAATCTTCACCTGGCTGATCCTGCGTGTAGGCGGCCGTCTCTCCTTCAACAACATCTTCCTGCGCAAGATTTTGGGTCCTGCGATCATGGGTCGCGAGCGTTTCCGTAATCAGTAACTCGGGACGTTCGGCGCCCCAAACAACAAATCGCATATCTGGCGCAATGCCATTATCTGGCTCAAAAATACTCCCATCGACATCCCACCCGTCCCAGGGATTCAAATCAAAAACAAAAGGAGTCATGATCGAATCCCGATCGCGAAAATCAACGACATTAGCAACCCATTGAGCAATTACTTTTCTGAATTCCGTTAGATCAATGGCATCCGTTTTTCCATCTTCATTGAAGTCGTACCAATCCCGTACATTAGTCAACCCATCTCCGTTGCGGTCAATTTTTTCAGTATTTAATAACGTAACCACGTATAGATGTCGCGCAAATCGAATCCTTGCGAACAGGCTATCCGGATCTCCCGTGAGCACCGAGTCGTTATCGTGATCAAATAGGAAAGTCGCCCCGTTGGGATGCACCAAAGAATCAACCTCGCCCATCTCATCGGTAACACCGTTGCCGTTGTTATCGATCCCATCTCCAAACGGTCGATTCACGTTCATCGGCAATCCACGGAAAACTTCAGGGGGCAGCATCAACGATAACTGGTCGTCATCGCCAAGAATCTTTGCGAGTTTGATCGGTAGATTCTCGAAACTCGTTGGAACCTCGTAGCTGTGGGTTCCTACCGAATGGCGGTGCCTACCGTTCACAGATAAGCCAAGATCGATCAACCGAGGCGACAAGGTTTTTGAATCTACATCGAACGGCCGCAACAACCGCTCAAGGTCTTTTGCCGAGTAGGGGAAGTCAGCGCTTCCTGTTTTAGCTCCAGTTAAGTCTGTTGCAGCAAAAGACATCTCATAAGGTGAGTCCATCACCTCTGTTTTTAGAAATGAAAAAGCGACATCAGAGACTGGCATACCAATCGGGACTTCCGGATCTGAGACATCGCGAATCTCTGGATAACCGACGGAAAATCGCCCAAAAACATCCATAGCTGAGCCGAAATGCCCGTCGACAGTCCCGGGCACTTTTGCCCCAAACCCGACATTAGGATATCCAAATAATTTATACTCCGACCAGCGATCACGGTGGTTTGCATCTCCTGGTAGACCGTCGCTTCCGTACCGATCTAACATGACCGCTTCAGCATTGGCAATGAGGTTATCAATCCGAACTTCAGGAGGACCATATCCCTGTCCTCTTTTTGATTCAGTCATGTCAGGCAGCAATGGAATGGTCCTCATCTGCTCCCGCCCCGGCAACTGCGTCAAATTACCATGGGCATTGAGATTAATCCGACCGTCGAGATCCACCACTAAGTAAGAAACCAGAGGTTTGACCACCACACCATCACCTCGGGATTCTTTTGGCAAACCGATGTCCATCCAAATTCCATCTAACTCTCCGTCGTTGTTATTATCAACCGCGACACCATCGCCATTTGGGCCTCCGTTTTTAAGAGCACGGAAATCACCACGGACATTGGATAACAAATTGGGACGATGGAAACTCGAATGCTTAAGTGAACCATCCGGATTGATTCCAGCAAGAAACATGTTCTGGAAATCGAATGTGTCATAGGGTTCATTGGGAGCCATGGAGTTCGCACCCCACTCGGCAGATGAGCTGTTTTGAATTGCAAAGTAACCACTTCCAGTTTTGCCCACTAACTGATCGAGAGAGCGGCCAACTTGATTTGGCTGCAACGCGTTACCACCGAGGGCTGGAGAGCCAACACCAACGTGTGCTCGAAATTGACCCGCACCTGTACCTGAAAATGGACGACCATTAATCACAACTCGACGGTTCACCAACTGAGATTGAGCGTCAGTTACATTGAACCGAGAATCAATTTGACTTGGTAAAACAATGAAAGTGTGCTCACCTTCATCGACTTGATGATCAACGATTCGAGCAGTTAGCCCGCGAGCAGGCCCGGAAACTACCCCGATTAACAATCCGGTCATCGATCCGCTGACAGCTTCTGGAACAAAAATTTCTCCGTCGATTAAACGCGTCGCGTCACCGTTCAACTTCAAGACAACAAAATGTTCACTGCTGTCCGCCTCCGCGGAAGCAACCGTAGCTGAAATTCCGTAACCGTACATGTCGGCCAGTAAACTGTGTCCCCGCAGGGGCGAACTTGAATCGGCTAACGCAGGGCCTCTGACCAAATCGTAAAACGCCCGCTCAAGCGCCGCCTGGCGATCTTTATCATGGATGTGCTTCGTTGAACGTTTTCGGGCTGCTCGAAAATAGTCATTGGAAACTAATACAAATGTCGTTCCCATTAATAAAAACAAAACGATCATGGTCACCACAAAGATCAAAGTGATCCCGCGGCGAGGCGTACTGGAAATTTTAGACGAGTCAAGTCTCATGATAATTTTTGGCGCAACGACATTTTCGGCGTGTGTCTTGTTTAAGTATCGGAATTCAAAGGGGCAGGAGGCGGCATTATTTGCGAAGCCTGATTGAGTCGCCAGAATTTACCTCACACGACCCTATTCTTTTACCTAACCACTATTTTCGGCAATCTAACTAACGATAGCATTCAAGCGGATTGCTCTTTCACTATGAATACCGAATCAAATTGATTTGAAACAAGAGGGGAATTATTTCCTAACGCTTGCCAAAAGCAAATCGAGATCCATCAACAACTTCTTAGGACGTTCTTTTTGGAGGGGAAGATGTCGCTGGGACACCTCGGTAAAACCAGATTCTTAAGATACAATGAGACTCGTGAAAATATCGACCGCCAGCTTAAGAACTTCCCCATGAGACCTGTAGACGAAACGACAACTCGAATCCTTGATTGGTTAATTGAGACCTTCCCATTAGCCCAACAGCGAGAAATCGACTCCGATGATTCTCTTTTAGAAAGCGGCATCGTCGATTCGCTGGGAACTCTGGAAGTCGTTCACTTTCTTGAAGCAGAATTTGAATTGATTGTTACCGATGAAGAAATGACCCCCGAGTATTTCGAGACGGCGCGGTCTATCGCGAAACTCGTAGCTCTCAAATCAAATCCGATTCACCCGCAGTCTGAATCCAACTGAGTATGCAGTACCTCATTCATCACATGCTCTCTGAGAGCGCTGCGAAGTTTCCCGCCAGCGAAGCCTTGGTGGCGAAAAACCATCGCATTAACTACGAGGACATGGCCACTCAAGTCGTCAACGTAGCTGGAAACTTAAGGGAACTGGGAGTCAAGCGCGGCGATCGTATCGCAATCTTCCTTCCGCCAGATTCCTCTCTACCGCTCGCCATTTTTGCAACGGCACAAGCATCGGCAGTCTTCGTGCCCATTCACCACGGTCTGTTCCCAGATCAGGTTTTACACATTCTCAATGATTGTGGAGCGGTTGCGTTAATTACCGATGCCACGCGATTGGAACGACTCCGAAACGTCCTTCCGAATGCACCTGCACTCAAACTCACGATCGTGGACTCAACTAACGATGTCTCCAATTCCCTAGAAACTTATTCCTGGAAATCACTTTGTGAGCATCAATCATCAACGAGCGACCAGTGCATTGAGAGAGACCTCGCAGCAATCCTTTACACCTCTGGTTCCACGGGTTGTCCAAAAGGCGTCATGCTAAGTCACGCCAACGTCATCGCCGGCGCAAAAATCGTCTCTGACTATCTCAATCTTTCTAACGCTGACCGATTACTAGCAGCACTCCCTCTTAGCTTTGACGCAGGACTCAACCAACTTACGACCACGGTTTTGCAAGGCGCCACTACGGTGATGGTCTCATTCCGTTTTGGACGTGAGATTGTTAGCCAGCTGATTGAGGAAAAAATAACTGGATTGGCTGGAGTCCCATCGCTGTGGAGCTTACTCGCCCAACCGAGTTCAGGGCTTGGGAAACAACCGCTCTCGCATTTACGGTATATCACCAACACCGGAGGCGCAATGCCTCAGACGTTGCTACGTCAACTGCAGGACCTGCTTCCATCGACTGACATCGTGCTGATGTACGGATTGACCGAAGCATTTCGATCAACCTATTTACCACCCGAAGAACTCAAATCGCGGCCCACGTCGATGGGCAAACCCATTCCCAATACAGAAATTCTTGTGATCAATGATTCCGGCAACCGATGCAAACCCGGTGAAACGGGGGAATTGGTTCACCATGGCCCCACCGTTTCAATGGGTTATTGGGGGCATCCTGATCTGACCACCCAAGTCCTTCGTCCGCACCCCGATCCGTTGCCCGGCCATCCTAATGACGCGCTCGTGTGTTATTCAGGCGATCTAGTTCGACAGGATGAAGATGGATTTTTATATTTTGTTGGCCGCCGGGATAATCAAATTAAGTCTGCTGGATTCCGGATAAGTCCCAACGAAGTGGAAGATGTCCTGTGCCAAGTTGCACCACTGCGACAGGTTGCCGTGATCGGCGTGCCCGACACAGTTCTGGGACAACATCTAGTCGCCTTTGCGATTCCTCAGGAGAATGCAGGAGCGCTCGATGCTGCTACGGTTCTCGCGGATTGCACTTCGAAAATACCGCGCCATATGGTTCCTAAAAAAATCCACTTCGTCTCTGAACTTCCCATGACTTCCAGTGGGAAAGTCAATTATCCAGCACTTCGAGACGAAGAATCCTCAAACTAGCTACGTCGACACCCCTGTCGACAGACGCTTTGATTTCCTTGAAAATCAAACGACAGCTTAGGCAACGGCATTCTAATTAGATTGCTCGTCAAGTGACTTGACCTCTTTTGGTTCTACCGAACTGTTAACTGATGAAATCTAAACGATCTCAATTGAATCACGCAGCACGACTCGCAGAAAAACGTTTCGGAATCTGTGAACACCAATTGTCAATTGGCAATCTCTCCATTGAAGAACTGACAAAGAAGTTTGGCACCCCTCTGTTTATTTATCATCGGGAAACGATCACCAACACCATCCAAGATTTACAAGCTCGCCTTCCCGATCGATTTCAACTTTACTATTCGATCAAAGCCAATCCCAATGCTGCTATCCTGCGAACCGTTCTTGCAGAGGGATGCGGCCTCGAGATCGCCTCCTGCGGGGAATTACAACAAGCGCTTGCCGCTGGCTGTCATCCTGAACAAATTCTGTTCGCCGGACCGGGAAAAACAACCGCGGAACTAACCACTGCCCTCGAGGCTGGAATCGGTGAAATCCATGTCGAGTCAATTGAGGAAGCAAGATGGATCAATCAACTCGCTGGCGAAAAGAGATCCGTCGAATCCATTTCACTGCGAGTCAACCCCGTCGACACCGCCGGCGGCGCGATGCAAATGGGAGGCAAACCCTCTCCGTTTGGAATTGATGAAGAATCTCTGGAATCCGTTGTCGCCGAAATCAAACAGCAAGACAATACCAGGATCACTGGCGTTCACCTGTATATGGGCACCCAAATTCTCGATGCTGAAATTTTAATCGCGCAGTATCATCGGGGCATTTCAATTGCTAATGCCGTCGCCGAACAAATAGAATCTCCTCTGGCGACGCTCGATTTTGGCGGCGGACTAGGAACCCCCTACTTTGCCCACGAAACCGAACTTGATCTCGACGCATTTCAACAAGGCTTGATTGGAATCGATAAAGCCATGGCATCCTCCCCGTGGCTCGCTGAAACGAAAGCCATCATCGAACCCGGACGGTTTCTTGTGAATGAAGCCGGAGTCTATGTTTCCCGCGTCACCCGTGTTAAACACTCGCGGGGAAAAACCTATGCGGTCATCGACGGTGGCATGCATCACCACCTCGCGGCGTCCGGAAATCTTGGACAAACCATCAAGCGGAACTATCCTTTAGCAGTGCTCAATAAAATTGATGAGCCTCACACTGCGGACTTGGTTGAAATTGTCGGCCCCCTGTGCACACCACTCGACACCCTCGGCCGTTCGATTTCATTGCCGCCTATCGAAGCAGGGGACTTGGTCGGTGTCTTTCAATCAGGCGCCTACGCTCGGGCAGCCAGTCCGCTTGGATTCCTCAGTCACCCAACGCCCGCGGAAGTCATGGTCGCTGAAAAAGACGCTCACCTGATTCGTCGTCGAGGTCTCGCTAAAGATCTGCTGGAAGATCAACAGCTGGACTCAACGGAAACGGACTAGCAGCCCCGACCGTTCGTGATCCGAACGGCGGAACTGTCAGCCAAGTCAGAGATTGCGGCCACGAGGAACTCTATTCGATGATACTCTCGACAAGAATCCCTTTTTCAATGTTGTGGTTCTTACCAGGTTCGAATGCCATTGGAATGGACCGGTCAAACATGAAGAAACCACGATTACGTTTAACATCGCCGGTATCTCCGCCAATTTCGGCACCAACACGTCCGTATTCATCAACCTCGAAGTAACCCACGGTTACCCAGACCGCAAACACACTCGATTTTGTCGTGACAAGATTACCCAATCGTTGTCGCTGAAGATTGCGGAAATAGGCGTTACGATCAGCGTTGTAAATCGGCGCCAGATTATCAAAGTCGAACAATGGCTTAGTCTCCGGCTCGGGGACTATACTGGTAGACTCACTATTCCGTAGCAGCGTGCTACCGACCTCAGTAACCAGAGGAACACCCTGAGGAATATTCACATTCTCATCTGAAGGCCGGTACGGGTTTCCGAAATCAGTTGGCATGTTCAAAGGATCCCCATTCTCTCGCGAGTCAGCAAAGTTCTCGTAGTTCACTCCACCACTTATACTGGCAAACCCACCCTGTAGACCATTCCAGATCGTCTCTGCATAGATAGTATTGAGATTTATTTTCCCGGGCACACGATAACGCGAAAGAAAATTGAAAGGTTGAGGGAAATTATCGATGTTTAAATAATCACGGGTTGCGGCAAACCGTGAGGGAACTTCAATATAATCCATGATCCGATGAAGATTAGCGCGATCCCCGCCGCCAGAGCCAGCATCACTATCATTCGCGAAGAAATTTAGCAAATGGTGAAACCGTCCTCGAATCAGGTTTTCATCACCAGAATACGGATCGTAGCCGTCTTGCTTAGAGGTGAAATTACGAGTCAACCAATCGGATTCAGTAAACGGTACATTTGCAAGTTCAAGATGACTTACAAATGGTCGGTTATTCCAAGTCAACCAGGCAAATGCTTCAGACTGAGCAGCGTTAACGTAGGCATTATTCGTCTTGCCCAAAGATTCAACCATGTACTGAGCAAAATTATGCACCGGGGCTACTAAGGTTTTGCCCGCCGCGATCCCTGATCGCGACGACTGAAACAGAAGTCGCTCTTGGTCACTCTGACCCCGCTCGAGCGAAATGTTCCCTTCTTGCTGACCCACGGGCAAATTACCCGTCAAATTCAGACCCACATCGTCGTTGATATTGTTATTGCTCTCCAACCCATTAAATCCAGTGAGATCCATATCCAACTGATCGACTGTAATGTACGGATTGAACTCACTGTTAAAAGGTAACAGGGGATTAGCTAGTCGTTGTAACTTGACGATTCTAAACTGCTGACTCGTGACTCCGGAGTCGGTCCAAATATACCGTAGGTCATCGTCATCCCGGTTCGCATCCGTGTTCGCATCCAGCGGGGTATCAAAGGGAGGGGTGTAAACAACTCCATCAGCGATTTGCGTTTCGACCGCAAGTCCAGCCCCGGTGTTGTAGCCACCGAATCGATCACTCACGTTAAAGGAACGCGGTAGATTAATTGGTAAAATTCTCGTTTGTCGCTCACCGTTAGGTACATCGTTATCCTCAGGAAACGTTTTGATGATTCCGTTATCCGGATCGAGAATCAAACCATGTGTATTAGCAAGATCAAGATTGTCAGGCTGCTCGTCCGCAACCGACTTGTTACTTAACCGCCCCATGGGAACGACGTACTCGCCGCCACCAATATCGTGCCCAAGTGATCCGATTACTGTCTGGCTACCAGGCCGCACGACCGTTGCGTCGAAGTCAGTGTAAAACACTTCCACATCATTTCCGTCGTCGTCGTCGACTGGATCGTTACCACCATCTGTCGGATCGGTAAAGTAAACGAAACGACGAGGAAGCGTGTTTTCGGGATCTCCAATTGGGTCCCGTTCAGGACGATCGATCGAAAGCCGCCAAACGGGGGTACGGTTGTTGTCCCCGGCAGAAGCATTTGATTTCCGAGCTAGGTCGACACCCTGATTGGAATTGGCGTTTGCATTGGCGAAACCATTGGCGAAACCGTTTGCATTAGCGATACCATTGGCGTTACCGTTTGCATTGCCATTGCCGTTACTAGAAACATAGAGACTTGGATCCTGACGTTGATTCAAACTGTTCTGTGTCCAGGGATTGTACAGCTCGATAAACGCTCCAGCCTCCGGTCGCAATCGACTGTCGTAATCGTTATCGTCGTTATCGGGTTCAACCTTTCCACCACCCGCTCCAACATCTTCGACTCGGCGATCGTGAAACGCGAACGTTTCTGTGATTAAAAGTTCAGGCCGCTCACAGCCCCAAACGACATTGGCATTGTTGACATCCCACGGATTACCATCATTGTCCGAATCAACCCACGGGTTAGGATCGAACTGAAACCGAGTCATGATTGAATCGGGGTCTCTAAAATCAACGACGTTAACCGCCCATTGAGCAATCACCTGTGCATACTCGGAAGTATTCGTATCTCCATCGA
>CALKNI010000011.1 GCA_938091115.1 uncultured Pirellulaceae bacterium
AGCCTTGATTCGCCAGACTAAGTTGCACCATATTAGAACTACACTTAGTTCGTCTTGCCGCTTCTCGCACGTTCTGTACCGCCGGCAAGAGCATCGCAATGAGGATCGCAATAATTGCAATTACCACCAACAATTCCACTAGGGAAAAACCACGTTTTTGTTTATTCATAAATACACCGATTCCAACGGACGACAATGCAAACTGTATAGTGACTACTCGCAGGGGTCAAACATAAGAAATCCACAATAACTTTCAAAATCATCAACCACGTTCAAACTCAGGTCTATTTCTATTTCGTCAATCTGAGCAAAGGTTCGCTCAATTTTGGCCACTAACAGTAATTATTATTTTAATTTGAATTGTCAAACCCAAGTAATTACCTGTAATATTTTGCGTTTTGATAAAATTTGAAGTAACAAAGCCACATGGTGTATTTTCGCCAGTAATTTCGCCAGTACAATTCGGTTATGGATGCACGCAAAATATTAGGTGTTGGCAACGATGCTACACCGCAGGAAATTCGCAAGGCATATCGAGAGAAAGCTAAAAAACACCACCCCGATCAGGGCGGTGACAGTTGGGCGTTCCAGCAAGTGCAAGATGCATTCGAGGAACTTTCGACCGCCAAGGAAGGTGCAAACACTTCCCAGTCCCCCTTTCAAGCCCAGCAATCTCCGTCAACATCCAGCAATCCAGTAAACGAATCAATCAGCGAAACCAATTCGAAAAACACCAACAACCACGCTGAGGGCCACCCGAACCATAGTTGGAAAAATTTGTTTACTGGTGAACTCCCACTTCAAAATCAAACGACGGTCTTCATTTTGATCAATTGTTTGGATATTTTCATGACGCACCGACTGCTTTTTAAAGTCGAAGGCGCGGTCGAAACCAATCCAATTGCGGATTTCTTTATCGATAAATTTGATTTCAATGGTGCCATCGGATTCAAATTGCTGGTCGTTACCGTGGTCTGCATAATTGCTCAAATTGTGGCAATCAAGAAAGCAAAGACAGCAAAGTTTTTACTGAATACCGGTTCCTGTATTGTAGGTATCGTAGTTCTGTACAGTTTTCTTCTCTACTTGAAGCATGCCAATCCCGGACTCTAACGTTTGGCGATGCGGATTTGAGTCGACAACGGTTTGATCTGGTTTCGCTAGTTCGCCATGGGAGTGACGGTTTGCATCATCCAGGCGCACAACATCGCGCCATACGTACCCAACGCATAACCCAATACGGCTAGCAAGACCCCCACCGGTGCCAATGCAGGGTGGAAGGCCGCAGCAACCACTGGAGCACTTGCCGCTCCTCCAATGTTAGCCTTACTGCCAACGGCTAAAAAGAAATAAGGTGCGCGAATTAACCAACCAACAAAAAACATTAAACCAACGTGAAATGCCATCCAGATCCCACCAATTAAAAAGAAACCTGGGTGATCGGCCAACGCTCTGATGTCCATTCCCATTCCAATGACTGCTACGAGAATAAAAATAAATACAGTCCCTAATTTGGACGCACCCGCGCCCTCGTAATTTCTGAACGGAGTAAACGAAAGCGCGATCCCGATAGCAGTGGAGAGAACAATTAGCCAAAAGAAGGAACTTGCTAAACCTAGATCTTTGAGGAAGCCATATGGGTTCTCCGCCAAAATTAAATTCCCATCCGGCCCCGCTATCATCACTTGAGAACTTGTAATTATTGACTGTACACTTTCTGCAATATAGGTACCCGTAAAATGGGCAAATGCGGTCGCACCAAAGCCGATGGCACCAATTACCATCAGGTCGGTGGTTGAGGGAACTCGCGTGACACGCTCGCTGAAGCTTTCCATCTTAGTTTTTAATCGTTCGATACTGGACGCGTCTGCTTTAAATATACGGTCGATATCTTTTGAAAAACCGACACCCATCAATAAAAAAAACATCCAAACTTCCGCAACAATTACGTCAACGGCTACCATCACACTGTACAGGTCTTCCAGCTGCCCAGTTACTTCTGCCCCGGCATCTGCTTCTGGAGTCATAAACACCACTTGCATTGCCGCCTGATTAGCGCCACCGCCTATCCAACTTCCAGCGACGGTACTAAGGCCTCTCCAAACCGCTGCCGGCCCGTCAATACCAACAATTTCGGGAGCAATCCAGGCCACTGCCAGAACGGCAAGGGGGCCGCCCAAAACCACGCCGACCGTTCCCGTCAGAAACATAATCAAGGCTTTCGGGCCAAGCGCGTATATCTCTTTTAAATCGATACTAAGCGTAAGCAGGACAAGCGTGGCAGGCAGTAAAAAACGCGTCGCCACATAATAGAGCTTGGAATCATGATGATCGACTAGGTTGAAGAAAGTCAAAAGTGAGGGAAGGAAATAACAAACCAATAACATTGGAATAATTTTGTAAAATAGCTTCACCGCCTTTGTCTCTAGGCTTGAAGTCCAAAAGATAAGCCCCAGCATGACCATCAGGATGCCGAAGATTACAGCATCATTATTGAAAAATGGTTTTGATTCATTCACCTCCAACTCGACACCGTTAGAATCTTTTCCATCGTCCTTTTGACTTTCACCAGCGACCGCGACTGAGTGCACAACTTCGATGTCAGCGTTGGTTTTGTCGGGCGTATGATCTTGAATCACGCTCGCGCCGCAATTCGAGATACCAGAGAACAAACAAATTAAGATGATCGAAATTTGAAACACTTTTTTCTCGCTAATTTTTCCAACAGTGCAAGCGGCCGTTAACCAAACGCTGACCAGCATGAGCTAATTAATAATTGCCTTTCCCGAATTCTAACAGGGTTTTATTATAGCGGGAAAAAGAAATCCGTGGAAAGCTAGTTGGGATTAACGGACATTTCGCCAGTTGAACTGGGGGCATTAAGCGTTGTTGAGACCAATGCGAGATATGTGTGTGCCGCTGAGAGCATACAGTCCGCGGCTTTTACCCCAGCTTCAGCGGACCGTATGCAGCAAACTATCAGGTGTCGATAGACCCGTCATAGATTTTTAGTTTGCGATTTTTACCTTCGTCTTTTTTGATGGGTTCAGTGAAGCACCATTTTGCAAACCTGTCGGTTGTATTTGAGTTCTTGAGCGTAGTGTGCGCTCAATTTTTGATCGGTCAACCGTTTCTAACTCTCTCGCGAGACATGCCAGATCCCAGGCAATCTTTTTGGTATATTTTTTAAATGAGAAGCTAATTTTTTTACGCATCCCATCTGTTGTCTTCCAGGCTGCACAATAACTTGAATAAACTTTTCCGTGGCTGGACTCACAAACAGAAAGGTGAACCCCTACGACTCCGCTCTGATTGCGATGACTTCGCACACCTTTGGTTGTCTTCGGCGCAGGTAGTTGAGAAACTAGCTCTTTGTATCGCGCACGCGAAGCTGCCAACGCTCGCCTTTTGCCCTGGTATTTTTTATCTGAGAAAAATTCATTGGTATGCTCTCCGCCGCGGGAAATTCGCATCATGTAGCCAAAGGTGCCCTGCGCCTCGATGTCATAACGAGTGATACCACGTTCTACCATTTTGGTAACCATCTATTTACTCCACGGATATCGTTTACCTTAAGAATTGGCAATTGCGGTTCAACAAGCTAATTCACAAGCCTTACGCGAAGCCACAAAGAGAAACCAATTGCTTCACTTTAATTTGCCTTTAGGTTATGATTTCGCGAAGTATTAAGCCATAATAAGTTTGCTATAGATTTGCTAAATCGGACCCCTTTTTATTTTGAGTGTCTATGTTGAAGCTATCCACGTTCTTAATTCTCGCATTATCGGTACAGCTGAACTTTTGTAGTTCTACCTTTTCGCAGGATGATTCACTTTCCCAAAAACCAAACATCATCTTTTTGCTCACAGATGATCAATCGACCATCACCATGGGCTGTTATGGGAATAACGAAGTTCAGACACCAAACTTAGATCAACTCGCGACCGATGGAATGATATTCGACCGTCACTACGTTACGACGGCCATCTGCATGGCCAGTCGAGCAAACATTTTTACTGGCCTCTATGAGTTCCGAACGGGCTGCAATTTCACTACTGGAAATTTAACCCGTGACCTTTGGGAATCCAGCTATCCAATGCGCTTCAAAAAGGCAGGTTATCGTACTGCATTTGCAGGAAAATTCGGAATTACTATCGAAGGTGAAAAACAATTACCAAGTCAAGATTTTGATCTTTGGGGAGGGGGGCCAGGTCAAACAAATTACATAACGGCTCGGAATTCTTCCATGAAAAAATATGCCAGTAAGTTTCCGCACTCGACATTATCTTACGCAGCATTCTCGAGAGACTTTATTAATCAATCCGTTACCGACAAGGTGCCCTTCTGCCTTTCGATCAGCTTTAAAGCATCTCATCGCCCAGTTCAACCAGATCCGCAATTCGATTCCGTTTACGAAAATTCGATTTTCTTAAAACCTAAAAATTACGGTCGCGAAAATGGGCTCCATCTCGCAGAACAAAGCAAGACCGGTCGTCAATACACACGATTTGAAGAATGGGGTTACTCTAATGACTACCAAAAGGTAATGCGCAAATACAATCAACAAATTTTTGGCGTTGATGTCGCAGTAGGTGAAATTAGAAAGGTGCTTAAACAACGGGGGATCACCAACAACACCGTAATCATTTTCACCTCTGACAATGGATTTTTATGCGGATCACACGGCTATGGGTCAAAAGTCATTCCCTATGAGGAATCGACTCGGGTCCCTTTGATTATTTATGATCCAAGGCATCCAAGTTCCGGGAAGGGTTTGCGTTGCGATTCTTTGACCGGAAGCATTGACCTATCGCCTACGATGCTTCAGCTTGCCGGACTCGAAACGCCTGAAGACATTGATGGCGTTAGCCTCTCACCCCTTCTTAAATCACCAACCAAGCCTGTTCGCGAAAGCTTATCACTGATGAATTTTTGGGGCCCGAAAACTACCCATTCGTTTGGAGTTGTAACCAACTCGTGGAAATACCTTTATTGGTACTCTCAAGAAGGCGACATGTTAGCCACCGAGGAGTTGTTCGATATGAGTTTGGATGCGGATGAGTTAACCAATGCAGCCTTTGACGAATCGAATTTAGAAGCACTCAACAAAATGAGAAACCTCTACGACAAACACCTGTACGAAATTAATGAAAAGGCGATTCGCCCTTTTTACCGTGACTACAAAGACTTATTCGATCGGAAACAAACTTGGACTGACAAAAAAGAGATCCTTAAAAAAACAAACTAAAGTGATACCGAAATGGTTTCTTTTAAACGGCTCATAAACCAAAACCGATCTGGAAACGAGATTTATTTAGCACCGCTTCCCAATCTTTTAAAATTAAGTTTGACGGCAAATTCATCTCCCTTACCAGTCAAGCCCGTAATTATTAGTGGATGATAACCATCTCCAAGATTCAGTTCGATGGCAACTGAGCCTCTTTTATCCTTGTTAAAGTCGGCATCAAGTATTCCGGCCTCATGTAATCGAACAAACGCCTTTGATTTGGTTTGCAGGGAAATCCGATAGCGACCGGGTTCAGCGACATAAACAACACGCGAGACCATCACGGCGCCGCCACCTATACACTGAAACTTGCCGCCAAAATTAGCTTGCTCTAATGTTACAACAATCGGACTCACCTTTTGGGCAGGGCCCCCCTCCATCGAACTTGCAGATAAGTCAGGCACATACTTAAACTTCCCCTGCACTTGTCGATCAAAAGGTTGGTCCAACTCATCTTCACTCTGGTAACCGGGGATGAATTCAGAGTCGTAGGGGCGGCGAGCAGACTCATTGGGTATCCTCAGACGCAACACTTGATCGCGCATACGTCGTTCTAATTCGCTAAACCTAACACTGGTGTTTGTCAAATTATTTCGTTCGCCAATATCAGCTTTTAAATCGTAGATTTCGAATGGATCAGCATGGGATCGAATATTTGTTCGAACACCTTTGAATCCGTCTAGGTGAATCACTTGCATTTCACCTCTCTTTTTTCCATTTCGCGATTTAAGAAACGTCGAATATGATTTTGTTTTTCCACCGTGTTCATACTCAACGTAGATACGACCGGGCTTACGGTCACGTTTGCCTTTGAGTGAGTTTATTATCGATACCCCGTCAGTTCTCGCGGGCGGAAGCACACCCGCAATTTCTGAGAATGTTGCCATCCAGTCGTGAAATTGAGTCGGTTTTTGATGGACAGACCGCTTGGGTATGTTACTTGGCCACCACGCAATGGTTGGCACCCGAATACCACCCTCCCAACTATCACGTTTAGTCCCATCAAACGGCCCATGCGATTGAAAATCACTCGCCTCAAACTGTTGCCCTTCAATGTAGGTTTTGTCATGTGGCCCGTTATCACTCGTAAAAACAACTAGCGTATTTTCCGATATTCCAAGGTCGTCGAGTGTTGCCAACAGATCACCAACACAGGAGTCAATTCTTCGGACCATTGTTGCAAATCGTTCTTGGACGTCAGACCAACCTTTACCGACGTAATCTGGGTGGCGGTAGGAATCGATGGTTCCCGTCGCCGTATTGATCATTTTACCGGGTCGGCCCAACCAGCGGATTCCACCTTTTACCCCTTGGCCTTCCGGATACGCGCAGGTTGGGACCTGCAAAGCCGCGTGGGGGGTATCGAGCGCAAGATACAGAAAAAATGGTGTCTCTGGACCGGTTTTACGGTGGTCGATAATCCATTGCTTACTTCGTGCCGTAAACAAATCCGTAGTGTAACACCGCGTAAGTTCCGACGAGACCTCGAGATCATTCCACCAAACTTGTTTTCCTGTGCGGTGGGACTCCGAATTTCCAATCGGCCACGGATGACTGGGATAATGAACGTGTCCATCTCTGTGAGCAACATAACCATAGAACTCATCAAATCCACGCTTGGTAGGGTAAGCTTCCCATGACGCAGCATCTTGGCCTTCACCTTGCAGTCCGTACTTGCCGATCAAGGCAGTCTTGTATCCCGCCACCTTTAAA